>JAYUUV010000096.1:0-5923 GCA_043754695.1 Planctomycetota bacterium | reverse complement strand
CGCCGCCGGTCTGTCGCGCTCGGATCCAGCGCGCCTGCTGCGTCTCGCGCTGCGAACGCCTGCGCCACCGCGTGGATTTTCCGCAGTCGAGATCGATCGCCTGAACGCGACGCTCGCGAAGGCCACCAGTCCCTGCGCCCGCCGCGACCAGATGCTCGTCGGCGTCATGTTGCTCGCCGGCCTTCGCCTCGGTTCGGCGCTCGCGCTCGACTGCGATGACGTGGACCTGGAGCGGCGCGAACTCGTCGTGCGCGTGGCGAAGCGCGATCAGCCCGAGCGCGTCGTCGTCTCCGTGGAGTTGGCGGAGCGCCTGCGTGCGTTCCTGGTCGGGAAGCATGGCCCGCTGTTTTCCACGGCCGACGGCTCGCGCCTCGGTCAGCGGCAGGCGCAGCGTCGTATCGAGGTCTGGCTGCGAAGGGCAGGGATCGACCACGGTTCGGCCCATTCTTGTCGCCACGCCTTCGCGCTCGGGTTGTATCGGCGCACTGGTGACGTGCTGCTCGTGCAGCGCGCGCTGCGGCATCGCAGCATCGCGTCGACGATGACGTACGCACGCGTGAGCGACGACGCGCTGCGGACGGCGCTGGGGTAGGCGGGGGAGCCGGTCGAGGACGCGCGGAAACTGACCCCCCGGCATCCCCTTTCGAATTGGATCCCCCTGGGAGTCCCGTTGCGCCCGCGCGTCCCGCTCGCTGTCGCCGCGGAGCCGACCGGCACCGGTGACTTTCGCCAGGGACCCCGCCGTGGAGTCCCGTTCCCTGCGGAGGGCGAAGGATCCTGGGAGCATCAGCTTGCGACACGTAGTCACGCCCTTCACGCGGGATGTACTCCGCTGTGCCGGGCGCGTCCCAACTGTCCCAATCGGCCCCGATCCCCGGTGGTGACCGCCAGAGCGGCCTCGGTGGGCCACTCCCTGGGACACTTGCCCAGGCGGACTGTCCCAGCGAAACGTCCCAAAATCCGATTTGGCGGCCTTGCCCTTGCGGACGCCCGGGTTCCTGGGACACCTGGGACACCTGGGACACGGCTGCCAAAGCGGGCCAGGTGCGTTTGGACGTAGACAATGTCCAACGCTGGCCTCGGTTCATTTGGCCTCTACCATATTGCAGGCTGACCCAGACTCGCGCTCAGGGAGGCACATCGCAAGCGTCGCGACCGGATAGCCCGCCAATTCTCCAGAGCCTCCTTCCCGCCATGAGCAAGCACTACATCTGGTGTCGGGCTTGGCCCCTGTTCCTTGGTCCGTTTCCATTCGAAGCCGTCGAGGTCCTGGAAGGTGATGTGCTGATGGGCGCGCTGAATTCTCTTGCACTTGACTGGAGCGGGGAAAATCCCGGAGCCGTCGACAAGGCGCGCGCAGCCAACGAGTCCTCCCGACGATCGAAAGCGAACGGTGTCGCCAAGGTCAGTATCAATGACCCACCCCGCTATCGCCCACGCGACCCCAATCGCCCACTTGAGTTTTCAGAGGTGGCCGAGATCGCGGGCTGGGTATCACCGCCTCGGGGCCTCGTCACCGTCCACGAGAAATACGGGATCTACTACCCCAGCGCCGTGATCAACATTCACGTCACCGAAGACGGCGCAGTCGCTGCGGGGATTGTGGAAGCGCTTCGGAGCCAGAGGCCAAGGCTCGGTACTGGACACGGACCGCGCGGCGCTGCCAGCAGCATGCGCTACGGCGTCCTTGACTCTTCCAGTCTTGACCGCACCCAGCGCGTAGTCATGGCCCGTTCGTTTGAAGAACTGTCGCCCAGAATGGCCGAAGACGACGGTTGGATTGGAGATCTTTCGAAGGAGGCTGCCGCTCTCGAACGCTTGGTCGTGGATGAGGCTGGTGTTCCGGATGTAACGCCGCCCGCTCCTCCAAAGAAAACCAAGCCGCGGACGGCCGAGGGACTCACCGAACCGATCCAGCGCGCCCTTGCCAGCTATGAGTGGGTGATCGCCAACACCCCCGAGCTTGCCAGCGATTCAAGGGGGCACATGAATGCTGCGCACGCGGCGCTCAAGGCCGCAGTGGAATTGGAGCGTTGCCCCATTTACGAGGGCCTACGAGCAATCCCGAGTCCGGAAACGTGGAAGCGGTACGTCCGAAAGGGCACCGGGCAATCAGGAGAGCCCCGACAGTCGTCGCGCACCGGACGAACTCACGGATCCAGCATCGTCCGCCAAGGTGAAGTGGAGCCTCGAGCGGATTCTTGAGTTTCGAGTCCGCTGCTCAATCCGCCTGAATCCGGCTGAATCCGGCCCAATCCGCCCCAATCCGCCCCCGAGTCGGATGCGTCCGCATTCGGTCCGCACCGTTCCGCTTCTCCTCCCCGAATCCGGTTCCGGTACTCGGTGGCGCACCTTTCTGCGCCCCGAAGGAACAGGATGGACAAGCAACTTATTTCAGGGCGCGAACTGGCTACACGACTCGCGGTCTCAACGCGCACCGTTCGCTCCTGGGCGAATGCCGGGCACATTCCGTCGTTTCGCCTGACCGGCAACCGACTTCGCTTCAACTGGGATGAAGTCCTCGAAGTGATTCGACGCGGGCAACAGCCTGCATCGGCGGAGGCGGCCCGTGAACAGTAACGACCTGCCCGATCCGCCGAAGCTCGATCTCCTGCCGCACCACCTCGCGCTGATCCAGAATTCGAAGATCAGCCCTGAAGTCGCGCTCGCGCGTGGCTACCGAACCTGTGAGGTGAAGTCGGATCTGAAGCGCCTCGGCTTTTCCGATCCACAGTGTCGCGTCCCCGCGCTGTTGATCCCCATCTACGGAGTCACTGGCGAAGTCGTCAACTACCAACTCCGCCCAGACCAGGCCCGGATCGTCAGCGGCAAGCCGGTCAAGTACGAAACTCCGTTCGGCACTCGAATGGTGCTCGACATTCCGCCGACGGTACTCGCCAGCAAGGCCCTTAGGTCGCCGGTGCAGCCGCTCTTCATCACCGAGGGCATTCGGAAAGTGGACGCGGGCGTCAGCGCCGGACTCTGCACCATCGGCTTGCTCGGTGTTTGGAATTGGCGCGGCACGAACGAATTGGGTGGCAAGACTGCGCTGCCCGAGTGGGAGTCGATTCATCTCCAGGGTCGCACGGTCTACATCGTGTTCGACAGCGATGTGATGACCAAAGTTTCTGTCGCCCTGGCCATGTCCCGGCTGAAAGGGTTCCTCGAAAGCCGTGGCGCCGATGTGCAACTGATCTACCTGCCTGACGGCCCTGACGGTGCGAAAGTCGGGCTGGACGACTACCTCGCTCTCGGCCATTCCGTCGATGATCTGATGCCGCACGCGACCAAGGAGCTGCGCGAGCCGCCGAAGTCGGTTGCCGATGAAATGTGCGGTTCCTACTTCATCGACCAGGGCAGCACGTACTGGAACGCGCCAGCAAAGGAGGGCGTGGTTCGCACGCTTCTCGCAAACTTCGCGGCGAAGATCACCGCCGATATCCAGGTCGATGATGGCGTTGAGCGACACCGCGAATACGAAGTCGAAGCCCAGCTCGGCGGCGAAAAGCGCCAGATGTCCGTAACCGCGAACGCGTTCGCTGGCATGAATTGGCCGAATGAAGCTCTTGGCGCGAGTGCAATCGTGCAACCCGGCTTCTCGGTCCGCGATCGATTCCGCGCCGCCGTCCAGACTCTGAGCACGGAGATCGAAAAGCGCGTCGTCTATTCCCACACAGGCTGGCGTCGCCTGCCGGACATCGGCTGGGTCTACCTGCACGCCGGCGGTGCCATCGGATGCGAAGGGGTTGTCGCGGCAGTATCTGCGGAAGGAATTCACCTGTCGCCGTCTCTGGCGGGAATGATTCTGCCTGCACCGCCGACGGGCGACGAGCTGCGCGACTGCATCCGTCACACGTTGGATCTGCTCAATCTTGGCCCCAAACGGCTGATGGTTCCATTGCTCGCGGCCGTCTTTCGGGCTGCGATCATGCAAGTGGACTTCTCGCTCTTCATGTTTGGCCCCACTGGGACCTTCAAGACCGAGATGGCGGCGATCTTCCAGTCCTGCTTCGGCACAGGATTTAGTGCACGGAACCTGCCCGGTTCCTGGTCGAGCACCGCGAATGCACTGGAGTCGTTGCTGTTCATGGCGAAGGACATGCTCGTGGTCATCGACGACTTCGTTCCGAATGGGTCTCGCCAGGACATCCAGCGCCAATTCAGCAGCCTCGAACGAATTCTGCGCGCTCAGGGCAACAGCGCGGGCAGAGCTAGGCTCGGCAAAGACCTGGCCATGCAGACCGGCAAGCCACCGCGCGGCCTGAATTGCGTGACCGGCGAGGAACTCACGCCACGCCATAGTGCGCTCGCGCGCACGCTCGTCCTCGAATTCGAGAAGGGGGACATAACGAGCGCCGCGTTGAGTGCCCGTCAGGCGCTGTGCCAGCAGCACACGTTCGCCAAGGCCATGTCGGGGTTTCTGAAGGATGCCGCGAAAAACCTCGACCAGCTTCGACTGAACACCGCGGCGCGAGCGAAAGAGTTGCAGCTTTCAAATCAAGTCGAAGGCCGACACCTGCGAACCGGAAGCATCCAAGCCGAACTACAAGCGGGGTTCGAGGTGTTCCTCGGGTTCGCGCAATCGCACGGCGTCATCGACTCCGCGGAGGCCAAGGAACTCATCGACGTCTCTGCGGCCGCGCTGAACGAAGCTGCCGGCGCGCAGAACGCGCTCCATTCGGAAGTCGAACCCGCGCAGAGCTTTGTGCGGCTGCTCCTGGCTGCGATCTCGTCGGGCCACGCGCATCTCGCAGGGCCTGAAGGAGGCGCTCCTGCCAAGGACGCCGTGGCGTTGGGCTGGCGCGGCAGGATTGATGGAGGTGCCGGACTCCAGCCCATGGGCGACTGCGTCGGATGGGCCGATGATCAGGGCGTCTACCTCGAGATCGACGCGGCACTCAGGCAGGCACAGTTGATGGCCGGCGAAAACGACCGGATTCCGCTGCAGGCCACAACGCTCGTGAAGCGCATGCACCAGCGCAAATACCTGGCCTCGATCGAGGCTGAGCGTGGTCGCCTGAAGGTCCGCCGAAGCTTCGCCGGAAAGCGTCTCGATGTCGTTCACCTTCACCGAGAGCTATTCCTTGGAGCGCCCCAATTGTCCCGATCGTCCCAGGAGCCTGCGGGCGAGCGCTCACAGGGCGATTGTGGGGACATTCTCTGGGACACTCCGCCCGGCGCGCCCCCACAAAGTGTCCCAGAGGATCGTCCCAATTCCGTGAACGGCGCTGGTACAGCGCAGGTCGCGGATGGAGATGGGGCAGTTGGGACAAATGGGACGCCCCCCGCGACGGCGCATCAAGACTCCCGCGAGACACATAGATCTGCCACTCAGAGCGCAAGTCTCGCATCCCGTAGGAAGCCATGCAGCCACTGCCAGGGTCTGAAATTCTGGCGGCTGCCGCTCGCTCGCTCCTGGGCCTGCGAGATCTGTCGCCCGTGCCGATCGACTAGGCCCGACGTCATGCGCGCGACCGTTGGCGAGGCCCCGGCCACCACTTTCGAATTGGATCCCCCGCGGGGCCCCGCAGCCACGGCCGACGTTCGTTCGCAGGAGGCCGACCGTGGATAGCCAGATGCTCTCGTGCATTCGATTCCGCGCGCCGACCCAGACGCTCGCGGACAAGGGCCTAATCGCATGGGCCGACTTCGAGCACGGCCTAATCGGTCTTCACGGCATCGAGGTGCGCCGCAGGGTCGATGGCATTCTCACGATCAGCTTCCCGCCGGCGCGGACCCTGAACGGTCGCCTGAGCTGCTCGGCCAAGCCGATCTCCGACCGCGCGCGGCAGGTGATCCAGTGCGAGATCATCGCGGCGGCCGCGCGAGAGGGTTGGATTCGATGATCTCCAAGACCCGCCGTCGATCATCCCGGAATCGTGTGGACCGCCTGCGCGCGCACGAGCAAGTGTCGTTCATGAAC
>JAYUUV010000095.1:0-12955 GCA_043754695.1 Planctomycetota bacterium | reverse complement strand
ATTCGCTGCCTTCGGCTTCGCTTTCCGCGCTGACTTTGTTGTTCTCGACGGGCTCCAAGAATTTTGCTCCACGTGGGGAAGTTGATCGACCCTTGGATTGATCGAGGCAGGCGGCTCTGGTGGCAGGCGAACGCTGGAGAATTGCTCTGGGTGCTCGTTCCCGTATTCTCAAAGCAGGCCCGCGATGTACTTCGACTACACGATCGTCCTCGGCTTTGCGCTCGCCGGCGGGCTGCTCGCGCTCGTGGCACGCCGACGTCTCCCGGCGGTCCGTGACAGGGCGGCCGCCGTTCCTGAGCTGGCGCTGGAACCGCGCGAGCGCCGACAGCTCCTGTCGGCAGGTGTGTTAGCAGCCGCGCTGGTGCTGCTGTTCCCCTGCGCGCTTGTCGTGCGCGACTGTCTGCAGGATCGCGGAGTGGCGCAGAGCCGCGGCGTCGCTGGACTGGCCGTGTTCGAAGTCGCGCTCTTTCTGGCCGGCCTTTCAATCGCTCTCGCCTATGTAAGGAAGCGTTGCGGGCCGGGACCGGTCTCCGGCGCGCGCCTCGCGGAGCCGCTCGCCCACGAGAGACCCTAGGTGTCCAGTTCCGGGAGCAACGCCTGCTTGGATCTGCTGCTGGCGCTCGCCCCCGCCGGCGTGCCTGACTGGCTCCTAGTTGGGCTTTCGGCACTGATGGCCGTCGCCATGGGCCTTGCGCTCGTGCTGGCCAACGCATGCTTCGGCCAGGCCTTGGAGCGCAGGCTCGCCGGCGTTCCCGTCGGCGGACCGCGAACGTGGCTCGGCTCCGTCCTAGGAGCACCGACCAACGAGAACCCGCGCGCCCGTTTCGCGTTCGGGCCCGCGCTCGCGCTCGCCGGGACGCTGGGGGCGCTGGCGGCGTACCCGCTCGCGCCGCACGTTTTCTTCGCCGATCTGGAGCTGGGTTGGTTCGTGATCGTCGTGCTGCTTTTCGTGTCGAGCCTTGGCAGCGCGTCGATCGATCGGGATGGAGCGCGCGCCGGCGCGACTCGTCACTTCGAGGCGCTTGCGCCCGTGCTCGCACTTCTCGCGGGGCTCTTGATCGCCGGCACGTCGAACCTGATCGCAGCCAGCCGCCTGCAGTCCGACGGGTTCGGCATGGGCTGGGCCGTGTTCAAGAATCCGTTCGCGCTGCTCGCCGCCGTGCTGTTCCTCGCGACCGCCTGTCGCGCGCGCCCTCTGCGAGTGTCCGAGTCGGCCGAGAGTGTCAACAAGTCCACGAGCAAGTTCTTGCTGTGCGCGCTGGCAGCGGTCTACTTCCTTGGAGGATTCGAGAGTCCGCTGAGCTGGGCGCTGCGCCGCTCGCTCGGCGAGGATCCGGGTTTTTTGAATCACGTCGTGTTGGCCGACGGATCGACGCGGACACAAATTGCGATCGGCGGGTTGGTCTTCCAGGTTGTCTGCGCTTCCACCCTGCTTGCGAAAACCTGGCTTGGGGTCGCGGCGATGAGTTGGCTCGAGCGCAATCAAGAGCGCTCGCGCTTCGCCACCGCCGCCGCGCTCCTTCAACGCTCATCGTTGACGATCGGCATCCTATGCGTGCTCGGTGCCGGCCTGTGGGAATGGGCGCGCGCAGCACTGCGGAGTGCTGGATGAAATTCCCGGCCTTGATCTTCGCCGCGTGCCTGCTCGCAGCGGTCCTTGCCGGCGCGCGCTTCGCCGGCGCATTCGGCGCGGCCTTCGGACTGTTCGCGCTGCTGACTGTGGCTGGGGGACTGCTGGTGCTGTTCCAGAGCTCGGCGATTCGCGGCGCAGCCGGTTTGTGCGCGTCGCTGCTAGGAACGGCGGGACTCTTTCTCTTGCTGGGTTCGGACTTCCTGGCCATGGCGCAAGTCCTGCTTGGAGTCGGCGGCATGCTTGCGCTGGTCGTGTTCGCGGCGTTGTTCGCAGAGCACGATCCCAAAGAGCGCAGCCTCGCGCGCATCCTCGCGCTGCTGCTGATTGCCGCGTCATTCGCGGCGTTCATCGTCCGGCAGTGCGCGGATGTTGCGGAATTCACGCGCAGCCGGCCCAGCGTGAATTCAGGCCGCGAGGCCGAACAGATCGGCATCGCCTTGCTGGACCCGACCGGCTACGCGGTCGCGCTGCAGGTCGTCGGAGTGCTGCTTTGTGTTGTGCTCGTCGCGGCCGCGCACTTCGCGATGCGCACGAACTCCAGGGAGCCAAGCTGATGGGACTCGCGGCCTATTTGAGCGTTTCGGCCGTGCTGTTCGTGATCGGCCTGTGCTGCATCCTCGCGCGCAAGGGCGCGCTGCATGCATTGATGGGCCTGGTGCTGATCCTCAACGCCGCGAGCCTCAACTTCGTCGCCATTGCTCGCTATCAGGGCGACCCGCTCGACGGACGCGTGTCCGCATTGTTCGTGATCGCCGTGACTGCGCTGGAAGTGGTTCTCGCGCTTGCGATATTCGCGCACTCCAAGCGAGCGGAGCGCAGCTGATCGCCATGGAGCAGCACCTGATTTCCTGGCTGCTCTTTGCGCCGTTGGTCGGCATGTCGATCGTCCTGCTGTTGCCGCGGCGCTCAGCGGCGATGATTCGACTGTCTTGCCTGATGCCGGCGTTCGTTCCGTTGCTTTTGGCGACAGCGGTCTATGTCGGCGCGTTTCGCGCGGAGATCAGCGCGTACCAGCTCGTGGAGCGTGTCGATTGGATTCGATCGACTCGTGCTGAGTACCACGTTGGCGTCAATGGCCTCTCGCTCGCTCTCGTCTGGCTGACGGCACTGTTTGCGTTCATCGCGGTGGCAGCGAACTTGTCGGTTGCCGTCGCCGGCAAGGCGTACTGCGCGTTGCTGCTGCTGCTGGAGTTCGGGCTCTTCGGCGTGCTCGTCAGTCTGGACCTGTGTCTGTTCTTCGCGTTCTGTGGAGTGACGCTGCTCGCGATCTGGCTGGCGATCGGCTGCTTCGGCGCCGAGCACCGCAGGCAGATCGCGTCTCGCTTCGTCGTGGTTACGCTCGCAGGATCGATGACAATCCTGCTCGCGATCGTCGCGCTGCGACTCGAGGGCGGGACGTTTTCGATCCCGACGCTGATCGAAATGGCGCGCGGGGGCAAACTGAGCGGAGTCAAACTTGCGGGCGGCGGTTCGCTATTCGGCCTGCGGTTCACGACCTGGTGCATGTCCTGCCTGATCGTCGGGTTTGGAATCCAATTCGGGGCTATCGCATTGCTGCTCAAAGCTCCGCGACGTTTCAGACTGCCTGTCGCAGCGTCGCTTGCCGCACTCGGCGCCGCGATCTTTCAACTCGCACAACTTTGGCGCGTCTTGCCATGAAGCCGCCGCGAGGACAGACGTGACAGCGGTCTTCATCGAGAGCCTGCGCGCGCTGGCGCCCGAACTCTTGCTGACGCTGACCGCGTTCGGCGTGCTCGTTGTCGAGTTGCTTTGCAGCGTTCGCGACTCGCGCCGCGCGAGCTGGATTGCGCGGGTCGGGCTTTGCGCGATCGCCGCGCTGCTGGTGCTGCGCATGAGCGTCCCCGCAGCCGGCGTGTTCGGCAGCCTGCAGGTCGACGGGTTCGCGAAGTGTTTCAAGTTGCTGATGACGCTCGGCAGCCTGTGTGTCGTGCAGTTGTGGAGTTCCGAGCGTCGACCGGAGCGCGCGTTGCCAGTCGAAGCGATCTTCCTGTTGCTGTGCGGATTGCTGGGCGGGTTCCTGATGGTCGGGACAAACCACGCGCTGCTCTTGCTGCTTGGATTCGAGCTGCTCTCGCTCGCGAGCTACGCGCTCGTCGGCCTGCAGCCGCGATTCGACGCAGGCAGGCGATCCGTGTCGCGTCACTTCGCGCGTTCCGTGCTTGCCAGCGGTGTGTTGATCTACGGCCTGAGCCTTTTCTATGGCTTGACCGGCACACTCGACTTCGCACGCGTGGATCTCGCCGGACTTGCGAAGTTGCTCGCAGCCAATCCATGGCCACTTGTGCTCGCCATGGGACTGGTCTCTGCCGGACTCGCGTCGAAGTTCATGCTCACGACCTCGCGTGTTTTCGAAGCGGATACCCACGCGTTCCTCGCGAGCGTTGCGCGCGTCGCGGGATTCGGCGCGCTGCTGCGCAGCCTGTCCGCATTGTTCGTCCAGGACAGCGTCGTGACGGTCATGGCGCCGTACGCCGCAAACGTCTCGATCGTGATTGCGATCCTGGCGGCCCTGACCATGACGATTGCCAACGTCGCTGCGCTGAAACAGATTGGGCTCAGGCGCATATTCGCCTGCGCGTCGATCGCGCAGACTGGCTTTGCTTTGATCGGTGTCGCTGCGCTCAATGAAACCGGATTTGCCGCGGCGATCGTGTACCTCGCGATCAGCGCCCTGACGAGCGCGGGAAGTTTCGCGCTTGCACTGCACTTCGAATGGACCGCGGGCTCGGATCAGCTCGCGGATTTGCGCGGCTTGGGACGGAACTCGCCGCTTGCGGGAATCGCGTTGACTGTCTTGCTTGCCGGTTCGATCGGACTTGCGCCGTGCGTCGGTTTTCACGGGATCGTCCGACTTTTCCTCGAGGGCTGGAATGCCGGCTTGAGCTGGCTGGTCGTCGTCGCGGCGATCAATGTCCTGATCGCGGCGGTGGTCGTTTTGCGGATTGCAGGCGCGCTGTTCCTCGAGCCGATGCCGACCAGCATGCCCGTTCGCTCGTCTGCTCTTGCTGCGCTCGCCGTGACGCTCGCGAGCGTCAGTCTGATCCTCGGCCTGTGGACTGTGCCGCTCGATCAATGGGCGAATGCCGCGCTCGATCTGTTGCGCGGCCTGCGCTGAAGGCGCGAGTTCAGCCGGGCTTGCGCGAACTGATCCAGAGACTTCCGTCGGCCTTGCTCGCGGCGTGCGCCGGATCGAAAGCCGACGGTGCCCGATCATCGCGAACGCGTTGCGCGCGGACTTCGATGAAACCGGCGCGCTCGAACGTCTCGCACCACTGCGCGGTGGACAAATGTTGCATCGACAGGCCGGTCTTCGCCGGCCAGGACTTCGTCGAGGGACTCTCGGCGAAGAAATCGACGATCACGTCGGCGCGGCCGCCGGGTTTGAGCACGCGCAGCGCTTCAGCGACCGCGCGCTCGAGATCGACGGAGTAGTACAGCGCTTCCATCGAGAACACGCGGTCGAAGCGCGCGTCTTTGAAGCCCAGATTCTCGAAGGACGCGATTTCGTAGCGCGCCCGAATCGTCAGACTGTGCAACTCGTCCGCGCGCGCGATCATCTTCGGCGAAACATCGACGCCGACGGCGGTCGCTCCCGCGGCAGCCTTCGCCAGCAAGCGCGTGGCCCAGCCGTTCCCGCAACCAAGGTCAAGGATCTGCTCGCCGGGCCGAATGCCAAGTTGCGCAACGACCTGGAGCACGACGTTCGAATGCTCCGCTTCCATGCCGGCGTCGCGGCCTTCGGCGGCCCATTGATCGAAGGTCAGGGCGAGTTTTTCGTGACTCATGGGCGTTTCATTGCGGAAGCAGGCGGACTTTTCGGTGAAAGACGTTCGAGCAGGCGATCGAGCGGTTCGAGGACACGCTCCCAATCGTACTCGCGTTCGACGAACTCCCGACCGCGGCGGCCGAGCGAGCGCGCTTCGTCGGGCGCGTCGAACAGGCGCGCGATGGCCGCGGCCTGTTCCTCTGCCGAGTTGGCCACGATGAAGTCGCGCCCGGCCTGACCCTCAATGCCTTGGGTCGCGCTGGTCGTGCCGACCACCGGCAGGCCCATCGCCAGCGCCTCGAGCACCTTGTTCTGGATCCCGCGCGCGATGCGCAGCGGAGCCACGGAAATCTGAGCCTTCGCAAGCCAGGTGCGCGTGTCCTCCACGAACCCGGTGACCGCGACGCCGGGTAGCGCTCCTAGCGCCTGAACGGCCGCTGTCGGATGGGAGCCGACGATCGTGAAGCGCACGTCGGGGAACTTCCCGCGCAGGAGCGGCAACACTTCGCGCGCGAAGAACTCGCAGCCGTCGATGTTCGGTAGATAATCCATCACGCCGGTGAAGACCAGATGGCGGGGCTCGGCGAGCCCTGGCTGCGGCGTGTAATAAGCGAGGTCGACGCCATTGCGCAGCACGATCGAACTCGCGCCGGGGATGCGCTCCTGGAAAATCTGCTGCTCGAGCGGCGTGCAGAACACGTTTTCGGAGAATGCGCGCGCCACGCGCGTCTCGAACTCGAGCAGCGTGCGCTGCTCGCGCGCATAGATCCATTTCATCGGCGCGCTGCTGCGTTGTGCGTACTGCTGCCACTTGTCCGAATCGAGTTCGGCGAAGTGCATCACGCGCGCAAGTCGCGGGTGTGACTCGAGGAAGGCGCCCATGGAAGAGCTGTAGGCATACGCGAGATCCGCCCAGGCTGCTTCGCGGTTCACAGCGAGTTGAAGTTCCTTCGAGCCGAAGACACCGAGCGTCAGCGGTCGATTCGTCAAGAGCAACGGCAGTGCCCGCAACTTCGCGCTCTTGGCCTCGTGATCGATCGCGAGCGTCGAGATTCCGATCGAATTCAGATGCCGCGCCGCCTCGCGGTCACCGTCGTCATGGGCGAATGCGACCACGCGCACCTCGTGCCGCCGCCGCATGCGCTCCAAGAGCCGCCAGGTCGTGATCTTGTCGCCACGATTGGGCGGGTAGGGCACGCGCTGCGAAAGGAAAAGGATGCGCACCGCTAGCGCCTCGCTCCGAGATTCCTGCCGTTGGTGCGCACGATCGGCGCGGATTCTATTGTCTGCGCGTGCAAACGGCTCCTCAGAACGGAACTTCGTCGGGATCGCCGGACTGCGCACCCTCGCTCGCGGCTTGTTCCGCCGCTCGGCCATGAAACGGCGCGTCCAAGCCGCGGCGGCGCACGTCCGCGAGCATGTCCATGTGCGCCAGGGCCGCATGCAGGCATTCGTCGGTCGAGGCGCGCACCATGCGGGCGCCCTGTGGAACCCAGGCGCTATTGCCCTCCGGATCCAGTCCGCCGGCCAGCGGCAATTCGCCGAGGAACAGTCGGTGCTGAGGCATCTGCGCGCGCGTGTCCAAGAGGAAGACGCAGCCGCGATCGGTCTCGCGTCGCATCAAGCGGCCGAATCCCTGGCGGAACTTGGCCAGCGCGCGCGGCAGGTAGATGCGTTTTCGTTGCGCGCCCGAGCCGAGCGCGGCGCATTGTGCATGGTGGTAGCGATCGGGCACGCCGTAGGGGAGTTTGACGATCACGAGATACTCGAGCGTCTCGCCCGGGAAGTCCGCGCCGTACCAGAAGGTGTCGACGCCCATCAGGATCGAATCGACACGGCCGCGGAAGAGATTGGCGAGCTCTTCCTTCGCCACTCCGCGCATGCCCTGATACCAGAAGGGAATGCGGCGCGCGCTGAAGAAGCCGGAGAGTTCTTCGCCGAAGCGGCGCAGCTCTTCTTGATTCGTGAACAGCACCAGCATGCGACCGCGCGTGCGCTCGCCAAGGTGCGAGATGAAGCGGCGCACGTAGGCGTTCCACGCGCCGCGCTCGTCGGAGTAGGACGGCGCATCGCTCGGCAGCGCGACGAGTACACGGCGATAATCGAAGGGATCGGGCGCGCGCACGCAGCGCACGCTGCAGGCCGGGCGCGTTTCGTCGGGCGCGGGATTCGCGGCGCGATCGAGGCCGAGGTAGGCGCGCGCGCTGTCGAAGCCGCCGCGCAACCACGTTGTCGCCGAGAGCAGCACCGCGTTCTTGAGCTCGGGGAAATAGTGCCGGCCCAGGTATTCATTGGGCAAGAGCACGCGCGCCGCGAGCAGCTGCCTGCCGCGCGGATCGAGCTCGATGTCGTAGAAGGTGTGCTCGTTGTACTCGACGCGGCCCTCGCGCAACGGCATCCAGGCGTCGAGGTCGGCATACAGCGTGTCGAGCTCGACGCGCAGCATTTCTAGTTGCCGGCGCAGTCTTGGAATCCCGCGCATCGCCAGCGTGTCGAGACCTTCGATCAGCTCCGCGAGCGAGGTCGAAAGCGCTTGGATCGCCAGGCCGAGATTCCCGCGCGCCACGATCAGCCGCGCCGAATCGCCGTGCAATACGTATTCGCGCAACAGCGAGTGTTGATCGCGCGAATCGCGACTGCGTTCCTTTTCGCTGCGCCACTCGACGAAGGCGTCGAGCTCGACTTCGAATTCCTTCAGGGCGTTCGACGACTGCTCCCACGCGACAGCGCAAGCCTTGAGCGCCGTGTCCGCGCTCGTGCCCGGGAAGGCGACACGTTCGAGCCGGTCGAGCGGAGCGCGCGACGAACTCTTGCCTTCCTGGCGCAGGCGCGCGAAGAGTTGGCCCATCTCTTCGACCGAAAGCACATGGCTCCAGGCGGCGTGGGCCTGCTCGTGCAGGTGCTCGCATTCGTCGAAGATCACGTGCTTGAAGAACGCTTGCTTGACCAGCGCAAAGGCGTGGTTGGCGATCACGACATGCGCGTGTTCAGCGCGCTGGCGCGCGGCTTCGGCGGCGCAACTGCGCCGGTCTTCGCGGTGCTGGCAGCAGGCGACCTGCGCGCGCACCTGGCGCGTCAAGTTCTCCAGCTCGCGACTCTCTCGCTCGCGCGCGCCGATGCCGAACGGCGCGCGCATCGCCAGCCGGTCCAGATCGCCGGTCTCGTCGCGCAGGCTGAAGAGCACGAGCGTCAACCAGGCCAGCCAGGTCTCGTGGCCGTCTTCCGCGCTCGGCGCGTGCAATTTCAGCGCGCGCCAACACACGTAGTTCGCGCGGCCCTTGAGCAAGGCGACGCGCGGCACGCACGGCAAACGGTTCGGCCCCAGGCCCGTTGCGCGTTGCAGGGCCCGCAGCGCGCGCGGAACTTCGCGATCCATCGCCTGTTCCTGCAAGGCGCGCGTGTACGTTGTCACGCCGACGCGCACATCGTGGCGCGCGGCCCAGATCAGCGCGGGGACGACATACGCGAGCGTCTTGCCTGTCCCGGTCGGCGCATGCACGAGCAGGAGTTCATTGGCGCCGAGCGTTTGCGCAACCTGACGCGCGACTTCATGCTGCCCCGCGCGATAGGAAAGCGACGCGCCCTCCTCAGCGGCGAGCGCCGGCAGATGCACTTGAAAGACGTCGTCGAGCAACTCCATGTCGCGCGAATCGAACGGTTTGTCGTCGTCGCTCGTGATCGGCACGGTGGGATCGCGTGTCGGCGCGTCATCGATCCAACCCGGATCGAGGATCTCGATCGCATCGCGCACGCACTCCGCAGGGTCCCTCAGGTCGTGCTCGTCCAAAGCCTGCGAGAGCGCGCCGTCGCGCGGCCTGCGCTCGGCGTCGAACAGGCGCGTTGCGTTCGCCATGAATCGCAAAGGCCGTTCGAGCAGCGCCAGTCCCAGCTCGAAGCGCTGCGCCGCCGGCTCGTCGACTTCGCGCAACATCCGCGCGATGAACATGCCGGCGGCCGCAGTCAATCTCAGCGCCGCGGGTTCCTGCTCGAGCACGCGCGCGACCAGCTCCGCCAATGCCGACTGCAGATCCCGCGCTGAGATCGCAGCAGGCGCCGCGCGTTCGCGTTCGCTTCCCAGCAGCGCGTGAATCCACGGCTTGGAGGAGTTGCCGACTTTGCCCGGCAGCCATTGCGCGCGGAACTCGGCCAAGCCGAGCACGCAGCGCGCACGCTGAGTGCGCTTGTCGAAATGCGCGGACCACGCGCCGAAAGTCTCGCCCTCCAGCACGACAAGTGAAGACGCGCCGATGAAGGCCGCGAACTCTTTCCACGCGGCGTCGCCGCTCTTTGCGCCCTCGAGATCGGCGCTCTCGACGCCGAACTCGCGCAGCATGCGTGCGCTCGCAGCGGGCTCGGCCTGGCCCGGGAACGGGTTGCACCAGCGCTCGAAGGATTCGATTTCACCCGACGCCGTCCAGCGCAATGCCTCGATCCGGATCAGGCCGTCGACGCTTGGGTCCGGGCCGCTCGTCCAAAGCTGCGCGAACGCCAGGTCCACACTCCCGCCCAGGTCGGCGGGGCTGTGGATCGAGGATGTGGGGAGGGGGCCTTGGGGGCACATCGGCTGGGCGCTGAGGGGGCCTGGCGGCGAATTACCGGGGACCTGGTGACAGGAAATTTCGGGGCCCGCGCCCCGAGGCTCTCTAACCTCTTGCCCTGTCCCGCATTAGGCCACAGCCCTCGCGCGCGCGCTCGCCCGCGCGAGGACTTGCCGCTGGAGCGATCGCAAGTAATTGCCGTGCAATAGGTTATGCCGTGCTCGGGAGCTGCTCGCTCGGCCTCTCCTGCGCACCACCTGCAACCGCGGCCGAGCTTGACTGGTCGAACCTCCACCTTATGTATGGCCCCGATCCTGGCCGGGGTGTCCCCTTAGGCCCGCTCCGATCCCGATCCCCAATGGCAAAACGAAAGACCAAGTCCACCAAGCCCGCCGAAGACCTCGACGAACCCGAGGATCCCAACGCGGAACCGCTGGTCGGACTCGGTCGCAGCCTGGTGATCGTCGAGAGCCCGGCGAAGGCCAAGACCATCAACAAGTACCTCGGCGCGAGCTACGTCGTGCGCGCTTCGATGGGTCACGTGCGCGACCTTCCCAAAGGCCGCTTCGGCATCCAGGTCGACAAGAACTTCGAGCCTGACTACGTCACGATCCTGGGCAAGGCCAAGGTGATCAGCGAGTTGCGCAAGCTCGCCAAGGCGGCGCCGGCGATCTACCTGGCGCCCGACCCCGACCGCGAGGGTGAAGCGATCGCCTGGCACCTTTCGGAGTCCCTGGGCGTCAATCCCAAACTGATGCACCGCGTGGTCTTCAACGAGATCACCGAGAAGGCGGTCAAGGCGGCGTTCGTCAATCCAGGCAAGCTCGACATGGACAAGGTCGACGCGCAACAGGCGCGCCGCGTCGTCGATCGCATCATGGGGTACAAGCTCTCGCCCCTGTTGTGGAAGAAGGTCGCCAAAGGACTTTCCGCGGGCCGCGTGCAATCGGTCGCCGTGCGCCTGATCGTCGAGCGCGAGAAGGAAATCCGCGCCTTCATCAAAGAGGAATACTGGCGCGTCACGGCCAAGTTCAACGAAGGCGGGCAAGACTTCGAAGCGCGCCTGACGCGACTGGGTGAAACGCGCATCGATCAGAACCTCGACGAGAAGCGCGCCAAGGAACTTTTGGCGCGCATCGGCAAGGATCCGCTGGTGCTCGCCGAACTCGACGAGAAGCCGAAGACGCGCCCGCCGACGCCGCCGTTCACGACTTCGCAGCTGCAGCAGAAGGCTTCGACGATGCTGCGCTTCAGCGCCAAGAAGACCATGATGGTCGCGCAGCGCTTGTACGAAGGTATCGAGGTCGCCGGCGAAGGCTCCGTCGGTCTGATCACTTACATGCGTACGGACTCGACGCGTGTGTCGGACGACGCGCTGCACTCGGCCCGCGCCCTGATCGCGAACAACTACGGCGCGAATTACCTGCCGGACAAGCCCAATTTCTTCCGCACCAAGGCCAAGGGCGCCCAGGAAGCCCACGAAGCGATCCGGCCGACCGATGTGGCGCGCACGCCGGAGCTTCTGCGCAACGCGCTGAGCGACGAGCAGTACAAGCTCTACAAGTTGATCTGGGACAAGTTCGTGGCCAGCCAGATGAAGCCGGCGATCGCGAGCATCACGACCGCGGCCTTCGAACACGGCGACGCGCGCTTCGTGGCCCAGGGCGAAGTCGAACTGTTCGACGGGCATACACGTGTTTTTGGCGGCGGCGATCGCGGCGAGGAGCAGGCTCTGCCGAAGAGCCTCAAGCGCGGCGAGAGCTACGCGGCCAAGGCCATAGACGCGACCCAGCACTTCACCCAGCCGCCGCCGCGCTACTCGGAAGCGACGCTGGTCAAGGAACTCGAGAAGCGCGGCATCGGCCGGCCGTCCACGTACGCGACGATCATCTCTACGATCCAGGACCGCGGCTACGTGCTCTCGGAGCAGCGCAAGTTCCGCGCGACCGAATTAGGCGAGGTGGTGACCGATCTCTTGGTCGCGCACTTCGAGAACATCATCAACACCGAGTACACCGCGCGCATGGAGTCCGAGCTCGACCACGTCGAGAGCGGCAAGAACGACTGGCGCAAGGTGGTCAAGCAGTTCAACGACGTCTTCATGAGCGATCTCGCAGAAGCCGAGATCAAAATGAAGGACATGAAGAAGCAGCCGGTCCTTTCGGATCGGATGTGCGACAAGTGCGGCGCGCCGATGGCGATCCTGTTCAACAAGCGCGGCAAGTTCCTGGGCTGCTCGCGTTATCCCGAGTGCAAGAACGCCATGGGCGTCGACGGCCCGCGCGAGGCGAGCGAGGTCCTGGCGACCGAATACGTTTGCCCGAAGTGCCAGAAACCGATGGTCCTGCGCAGCGGTTCGCGCGGGAAATTCCTGGCCTGCAGCGGCTTCCCCAAGTGCAAGTCGACCCAGTCGGTGGGGGACGACGGCAAACCGCTGGAGTCCAAGCCGACCGGGATCAACTGCGACAAGTGCGAGAAGCCGATGATCATCAAGGGCTCGAAGCGCGGCCCGTTCCTGGCCTGTAGCGGCTATCCGAAGTGCCGCAACGCCAAGCCTTTGCCGGAAACGCTGCGCGAAAAACCTGAGGAAACCGGCGAGCTGTGCGAGAAGTGCGGCGCGGCGATGGTCAAGCGCACTTCGCGCTGGGGCAAGCAGTTTCTGGCCTGCTCGTCCTATCCCAAGTGCAAGAACGCACGGAACGTCGACGCCAAGGAAAAGGGCGCAGAGGGCGAGGGCGAGGGCGCGCTCGCTGAAGCCGACACGGGCCAGGCCGACGAGTAGTCCGCGGGGACTTTCCAGCGCAACCCCGCGCGCGTAGACTCTTGCCCCTTTCTCTCCACAGGGCTCCGAACGCGGAGCTCGCCTCCGGGAATCTGCGCCAAGGTCGTAACGATGGAAATCTCCGAAATCAAAGTCGATGGCTACGAGAAGGTCGCGCGCTGCCGCGATCAGGCCTCGGGCCTGCACGCCCTGATCGCCGTGCACGACACGACCCT
>JAYUUV010000094.1:0-4125 GCA_043754695.1 Planctomycetota bacterium | reverse complement strand
GCCGGCGGAGGTCCGCGCGGCTTCACGTTCACGGCTTTCCAGGCCGCCTTTGTCCGCGCCCTGGAACTTGGGCGCAGCAATCTGCAATCGAGTTTGCTGCTCTCGAGCGGCGCGGCGCTCGCCTGCGTGCCGATCGCCCTGATCCTCGGTCACGCGCTCGAACGCGCCCGCGCGAACGTCCTGCAACTGGCGGTGATCGTTCCGCTCGCGGTGCCCGCGATCCTGTTCGGGATCGGAAACATCGCGCTTTGGAATCGGCCGGCGACCGGGGCGCTCTACGATTCGCCCTGGATGGTTCTGGTCTTGATGGTCGGCCGTTTCGCGCCGCTGGCGATCCTGGCGGTCGCGGCCGCGGTTGCCATGGTCGACCGGCGACAGGAGGAGGCGACGCGCCTGGCGGCCGTGGGGCCCGTGCGCACGCTGTTCGAAGTCCTTGCGCCGCAATTGTCCGGAGCGCTGGTCGGCGCGGCCACGCTGGTGTTCGTGCTCGCCATGCGCGAAATCGACGCGGCGATCTTCGTGCCTGCGGCGAATTCGACAGTCATGTTCCGGCTCTACAACGCCGTGCACTTCGGTCGCGACGACTTCGTCGCGGCGTTGGCTTTGCTCGTGGTCTTCTTCGTCGCGCTTCCGGCGTTGTGCTGGTCGCTGCTCGGCCGCGGGCGGCTCGAGGTGTTGCCGTGAACGCGGTCGAACTCTCGAGCGTGGTGGTGGAACTCGGCGCTCGCCCGGTGCTTGGGCCCATGGACCAGGTTTTTGCGAAGGGCAGTTTCACGCTCGTTGTCGGTCCGTCGGGTTCGGGAAAGAGCACCCTGCTGCGCACGATCGCCGGCCTGGTCGTCCCGAAGAGTGGCGTGCTGCGACTCGAGGGCGAGATCGCGAGCGACGGTCCCCGACTCGCGATCCGTCCCGAACGGCGCCAGGTCGGATTCCTGTTCCAGGGCGGCGGCCTGTGGCCGCACATGTCGGTTCAGCGCACGCTCGAGTTCGTGCTCTCGTGCCGCAAGGTTGAGCGCGCAGAACGAGCCGCGCGCGTGAAGGAAGTGCTCGAGCTGGTCGAGCTTTGCGGCCTGGAACGACGCAGGCCCGGCGAGCTTTCCGGCGGCGAAGCGCAGCGCCTCGGCTTGGCGCGTGCGCTGATCGTGCGGCCGAAACTGTTGCTGCTCGACGAGCCGCTCGGGCCACTGGACGCGCGCTTGCGAACGGCGCTGCTCGAACGCGTGGCGGAGCTGCACAAGCGCCTTGGCCTGACCACGATCTTCGTCACCCACGATCCAAACGAGGCGGAGCACTTGGCCGATCGGCAGCTGCAAATGGAGGCCGGACAAGCGCTTGCCTGAGCGCGCGATCCGAGGGACCCACGATGCAGGCACCGTCGCTGCGCCGGATATCCGGCATCGCGCTGCTCGCCCTCGGCGCTACGCTGACTTTCTTCGTGTTCCGGCCCGTCGACGCGCCGGCGCAGTCGCGTCCGTTCACGAGCTCCGAGCAATGCGCCGCTTGCCACGCGCAGGTTTTCAGCGAGTGGCAAACCTCGTGGCACGCGCGCGCCTGGGACGACCCGGACGTGCAAGCGCTCTCGAACGATTTCGCCAACACCGACTGCATCGATTGCCACGCGCCGCGGCCGATCTTCGAGACCGGCATCGGTCAACGCGTGCTGCCGCGCAGCGCGCGCCGCGCCGAAGGTGTCGATTGCATTTCGTGCCACCTGCTGGCGGAGGGTGCGCGCGGAACTGTGGCCGGAACCATCGACGCGCCCGCTGCCGCCTGTCGGCCGGTCGCCATGCGCGAGCTGGCCCAGCCGGAATTTTGCGGCGTGTGCCACGATCAGCACAAGACCGTCGAACAGTGGCGCGCGACGAGTTATGCGGCCCAGGGCATCGGCTGCATCGATTGCCACATGCCCTTCCGCAACGGCGATCCCAATCAAGGTCGCGAGCATGCGATGCACGGCGGGCACGACATTGAGCTGGTGCGCTCGGCGGTGCAGTTCAGCGCGCGCCGCGAGGGAGCGCGCGTGCTCGCGGCGGTCGAGAACGTGGCCGCGGGCCACCACTTCCCGACCGACGAACGCTCGCGCGCCGCCGACATTTTCTGGCGGCCACTCGCCGCGGCGGGCGAGACTCCGGGCGCCTGGCGCTGGGTCTACCGCTTCCGCAGCCCGTACCGGCACGAAGTGGATCTCGTCGACACGCTGCTGCCGGCGCACGAGAAGCGCGAGGCTGCGATCGAAGATGCGCAGGCGCTGGGCGCGATCGAGCTGGCGCTGTTCTACAAGCTCACACCCTACTGGAAGGATCCCGCCCATCCCGATCCGGGAGCGGAGGCGCGACTCCTGCAGCGCATCACGTTGGAGCCATGAGCCGCATGTTCATTCTGCTGAGTCTGCTCTTCGTGGCTGGCTGCGGAGAGAATCAAGCGTCGAGGGCGCAGGTCTTCCAGCTGCGTGATGTAGTCGTACCCAAGTTGGCGGAACTGGAAGCCGGCTTGCCTGCGTCGCCGCAAATCGCGGCGCCTGCTTCAGCGGACCTGCGCGACGAAGTGCTGGGCATGCTCGAGAGCCTGGCCTCGCCGCGCAGCGCCATGCGCGACACGGTGCTGGCCGATGTTCGCTCGCGCAAGCAGGATCTCGTGCCGCTGCTTACGGAAGTGCTGAACGACACCACTCGCAGCGATGAAGTGCGCGCCGCCGCCATCGAATTGCTCGCCGTGTTGGACAAGCCCGCCTCGATCGAGCCGCTGCTGCTCGCCTTGCAACTCAGCCGCGAACCGTGGATCCGCGCGCAGTGCGCGTGGCGGCTCATCGGCACGAGCCACGACCAGTTCCTGCCGCGCATCCTGCTGCGTCTGCGTTACGAAAGCGACGAAGTGACCGTCGCCTGGCTCGCTGATTGCGCCGCGAGATTCGGCAACTATGCCGGAGTCGACGGCCTGTGCGTGGTGCGCAATCGCGCGCGCACGCCCGAGCTCGTGGCGCTCGCCGAAGAACACCTTGCTACGCTCGCGGCCGCGCTCGGCGTCAGCGACGGCGACACTCTGAACGCCCGCTGGTTCAGCGGCGAACTGGAGCAGTCGCTCGCGCCGCGTCCGGTCTCGAAGGCCTTGGAACGCGAGGTCTGGAAATGCATCCAGGCCCTCGGCGAGTGGGATCTGCGCGTTGTCGACGACCGCCGCTTCATCCTGACGGACATGAACCTTTGGGTCGTCGGCGCGCTGGCGCAGACCTTGCACGAGAAAAACGTGTACCTACGCATTCACGCTGCGCAGTGTCTCGCGCGCATGGGGCCACGCGCGCAAGCTGCCGCGCCGGAGCTGCTCTCCGCCCTGACCGACGCGCGCCTGGCGCCGGCCGCCGCCGCAGCTCTGGCTGCGCTGCGCTGGACCGCGGCGAGCGAGGCCTTGGAGCAAGCGCTGTTGCACTCCAAGGATCTCGACTTCAGCACGGCCGCCGCGCGCGCGTTGGGGGAACTGGCCCAGGCACGTTCGATCGCGCCGCTGCGTCAGGCCTTTGCTCCCGAGCAGGCCGCCGATCTTCGTCAGGCCGCGGCCGAAGCGTTGCTCGCGATCGACAGTGGAAACGACGTGATCCAATTCCTCGCCCTGCGCATGACCGCGCCGCGCGCCGAGGCCATCTCGGCGGAGAATGCACTGACGCGTTTCCTGGCCGCGAGAGCGAAGGACGAAGCGGAGCGCTTCGATCCGCTGCTGAGCGATTGGCGCGCGCTCGACCTCCTTCCACCGGAAATGATCGCCACCAAGGAACAGGTCGCCACGCGCCTTGCGGCTCGCGCGGAACTGTTGAAGTCACGACTGCTCGCGGCGCCGCGCTGAACTTGGAGCCTGGCCCGAAGGCGAGCGCGTGTTCAGGAAGCACGACGTGGCTCGAGCATGAACTGATCGCGGCTTTATCGGGCGCGCTGAAGCCACGCTGCGCCGAGCCGATCTGAATGGCTTTCGCGGATCCGGCATGGGCCTGCCGCCCGAGGGGCCAAGGCAATTACGTGCAGCGCAAGTCTTGCCGCCGCAAGCACGCGAGACAGTCGCGCTCCCCGAGGTCCACTCCCCGAGCGCAGCAGAAAAAAGGCGGCGGCGGGTTGAATCCCCGCCGCCGCCGCCGTCCCT
>JAYUUV010000093.1:0-3091 GCA_043754695.1 Planctomycetota bacterium | reverse complement strand
GGGGGCCGATCCCAACCGCCGGGATTCGTGCGGATGGACGGCCCTGGTCGCGGCGGCGGCGGGTCACCCGGATTCCGTTCGCACACTGCTCGACGCAGGTGCGCGCGCAAAACTCGAGAGCAGCCAGGGACCGTGGTCGCGTCCGCCGCTTCTGGCGGCGCTGGTCGCCAGGGACGTCGTCAGTGCCAGACTTCTCCTCGATGCGCGCGCTCCGGTGAATGCGGAAACCGCGGGAGGGCGAAGCGCGCTGATGTTCGCGGCCTCCACGCACGGCACCGAACTGGTACGGGCGCTTCTTCGTAGGCGCGCGGACCCTTGTCACGCCGACAGCCGCGGACTTACTCCGGTGGCGGTCGCACGCGTGTACGGCAATGCGCCTGCGATCGAGCTTCTCGGCAAGGCCGCGCTCAAGTGCGACGCGTCGGGCGGGGCACGAGAGTGACCAGTCGCGGGGTTGTTCTGGCGGGCGCAGTGCTGGCGGGCGCAGTGCTTGCGCTGCTCACTGGATTCGTCGCGGTCAGGAAAGGCCTGTGGGACCATCCTGTCATCATGGACAATCGGCTGTACTTTTACCTCGCCGAACGCGCGGCGTCGGGCGTCGCGCCGCATGTGTCCAGCCCCGACGTCAAGTCCCAGCTCGCGACGCTCGCGGACGCGTCGGCGATTTCGCTTGGCCGTGCCGCCGGCCTGCACGACGTTCGCGCCGGGCGCTTCGGCGAACTCGCGTTCCTGATCGTTGGAATCTGGGGTGTCGCAAGTTCGGTGCGCGCACTTGGCGGCAGCGGCGGCGCTGCGCTGCTCGCGTCCCTTTCGGTGCTGGCGTTCAGCAACCTCGTCGGTCACGTGGTGGTCGGTTTCAACCCGAAAATCCTGCTGTTCACGTTGCTTGCATGGGGACCGTGGCTCGTTGCACGCGGCCACTTCGCATGGGCCGGCGCGCTGTCCTCGGCCGCGATGCTTTGCTGGCAACCGGCGGGCGCCGCGTGCCTCGCGACCGCGCTCGGTGCAATTGCGGGCGCGCGCCGTCTGCACGCGCTGGCCGCCACCATAGCCGGCGGCATCGCAGCCTTCGCTCTCTACGAGTCGTATTTCGCATGGCACGGCGTGCTGGCTGCGCAACTTTTCCAGACCTGGGCGCTGCCGCTCGGCAGCGTGCACGAAGCGACTAACTGGATCCGCGGGGCACGCTTCGTGATCTTCGGATCGGGAATGGGCATCGACCGATTCGGGATTCCCGGCATCTCGTTCGCGCTGTTCACGCTCGGCGCCGTTGCCCACCTCGCCGGCTTGCATGCTTCGGCGGCCGCCGGCGTGCGTGGTTCGGCATTTGCTCGCAGGCCGGCGTCGGCCGTCGTGCTGGTGGCGGTGGCCGGTTCTATGATGTGTTTCTTCACTGCGTACGAACACCAGGCCGAGCCGGACCGGTTCTTACTCGTCGCCTATTTCGCGATTGCGTTCGGCGTCGTCGTCGACGCCATCTCGCGTTCCCTGTCCGCGCACGTCGGCCATCGAGCGGTTCTCCTTCTCGAGGCTGCGCTCGCGGCGCTTTTGCTGACCTACGTGCCAAACAGGCAGTACCGGGAAGGAACGCCGGCCAAGCGCCTGGAAGGCCAGATCGAGGACGCCGCAATCGTCGCGATGGCGGCGGAAGCCTACGGCAGCGTCTGGTCCTACGGTTGCTTCGACCTGATGGGAATGGCGCACCTGACCAACCATCACCCGCTCGATCACATCTGGGACGACCTGCGCCTCTACGTGGACGAGAAAACGTTCGTTCCGCTCGCCCATGGTCGGCTGCCGGATGCGATTCTGCGCTGCAGGGGGCTACCGGGAAGCGGGGATCTCCTCAAGCAGTACACACTCATTCGCTTGCCCGGGCTCGTCCAACGCGCGCAGTTCTTCGTGAGAACTTCGGCCCTTGCTGCGCAACCCAAGCCCTCGGGCAAGCAACGCTGATCCGGCGAACTCGTTCAAAGACGCCTCCTCCCGTTTGTCCTGCGGTGACCTGTGCCTGCGCCGCGGCGCGCGCGGCTCGTTGACTCTCTGCGTTGCTTGGGCGACCTGTCACGGGCTCGCCGAGGCTGCCAAGTCGCCGGGTTGCGGGACATCGTTGGTTTCTGGAGGAATCTGTCGTGGTTGAGTTCGAGGTTCGTGGAAACGTCGCGGTCATCAGCATCAACCGTCCGGAGGCGCGCAACGCCGTCAACGGCGCGGTCGCCAGCGGTATCGAGGCGGCCATCGATCGTCTCGAGGCCGACGACAATCTCTGGGTCGGTGTGCTGACCGGCAAGGGCCCCGTGTTCTGCGCGGGCGCCGACCTCAAGGCCATCAACTCGGGCCAGGCCGCGGATCTTGCGACGGCCAAGGGCGGTTTCGCCGGGCTCGTGTCACGTGACCGCAGCAAGCCGTTGATCGCGGCGGTCGACGGAGCGGCGCTCGCTGGCGGCTGCGAGATCTGCCTGGCCTGCGATTTGATCGTGGCCAGTCGCGAAGCGCGCTTCGGCGTGCCCGAAGTGAAGCGCTCGCTGGCTGCTGCCGCCGGCGCGTTGTTCCGCCTTCCGAAAGTTCTGCCGCGCAACGTCGCGACGTGGATGATCGCCACTGGCGAGCCGATCTCGGCCGAGGACTGTGCGCGCTACGGCATGGTGAACGCGCTGAGCGAGCCGGGTCAGGCGGTGAACAAGGCCGTCGAGCTCGCCGAACTGATCTGCCAGAACGCGCCGCTCGCGGTTCGCGAGAGCCTGCGCGTGATGAAGGAGCTGGCGCTGGCCGACGATGCGACTGCGTTCCGTCGCTCCAACGAAGCGATGATGAACCTCGCCGCGACCGAAGATTTCTGGGAAGGCCCCAAGGCCTTCATCGAGAAGCGTCCGCCGGTCTGGAAGGGGAAGTGAGTCAGAGTAGCGCGAACGCGCTACGGTGGAGACAAGGTAGCGCGAACCCGCGACGCGCAAGTAGGTAGCGCGTAGGCGCGACGGTCAGCTATACGGAGGCTCGCTCCCAGAACAGGCACTCATCGATCGAGCGGCGCACCGGCTTGCCGTAAGGCTGCATCGGCCAGCCGATCGGGATCAGCGCGCACGACGGCCGG
>JAYUUV010000092.1:0-4239 GCA_043754695.1 Planctomycetota bacterium | reverse complement strand
TGTGTGGGGCGAAGCCTCGCTCTTGCGCGGCGATTCGGCCGGCAAGCATGTGTCGGCCTCGGCCTTCGATGTGGGTGCGACGTGGTCACCCGACTTTCTCGGGCCGTTTTCCATCATCGGCGGGTACGCATTCGCGGCCGGCGATTCGACGCCGCTGGATTCGGACTCGAGCACGTATCGCCAAACCGGCTTTCAGGACAACAAGGGCAAGCTCGCCAGCGCGACGTCGCTCAAGTACTACGGAGAATTGCTCGATCCCGAGCTTTCGAATCTCGGCATCCTGACGCTGGGCATCGGAGTGAAACTGGAGAAGCGCACGACGCTGTCGCTGCTGGCGCACCAGTACACGCTCGACCACGCGCAGGACGCGCTCTACGGCTCGAACCTGCGCGCCACGACCGACGGCGTGCACCCGCAACTTGGCTGGGAGTACGACCTGGTGCTCGGCAGCAAGCGCTGGACGGACTGGCAGCTCGAGTTCGTGCTCGGCATGTTCGAGCCCGGCGCGGCATTTCCCGGCGGCGACTCGGCGTACCTTGGCGCGCTGCAGGTCAAGTATCGGTTCTAGCGGCGTCGCTCAGTGGCCCACGTTGACCGCGAACACGATCAAGGCCGTCGCGACCTGCAGACCGGCGAAGACCGTCCCGAGCACGGCGAACAATTTCTTGCGCCCTGTCTGTGCGAGACCTGCGACGCCTAGGCCTAACGCGACGAGGTCGGTGAACACCAACACGATCAAGCACAACAGAAAAAGCACCTGGCCCATGTGTCGGACCTCTGGGGACGCGTGGCGCGCCATGCTCAGCAGCGCGGCGATCGCGAACAGCACAAACGCCCCCATCGCGACGAACAGGCTCAGCAGGAATGAGACGATTCCCAGGCCGGAGTGTTTGGGTTCCATGGGTGTGCTTTCCTGCTGATCAACCGACCACTCAACGTCGTCCGCGCGCGAACGCCGCGCGCATGTGCCGGCGACCTAGAAAAAGCGGCACGCCGACCGACTGCGCGAACAGGAACAGCATCACGATCGTCAGGTCGGCCGAATTCGACTCCGCGTGCGTGTTGGCCGACAGCCGCAGCACGCAGTGCCAGACGGCGCACAGGCCCAATGAAACGTGTAAAGCGATAGCCGCGTAGCGCCCCCAAGGCCTGCGCAGGAAAAGTCCGACGGCGACCAGCAGCGGAGGTCCCGCAAGCAGCGCCAGCGCGGTGGGCCCAGGCTCGCGAAGCACGCGCGGATACAAGGGTTCCATGGCCGGCAGCATCGTGGCGGCTTCACTGCGCGCCAGGGTCGCGAAACCCAGGAAACCCAGCGCCGCGATGGTCAGCAAGACCTCGACTCCCGCGAGCAGGTCGATGGCGAACGGCATCGGCTCGGAGGCGGAGCCTTCATCGATTGCGGGCTCGCTGGTCACAGGAACACCTCGCAGTCCGCCCCGTGATCGACGACACGATAGGTCTTGGCATCCTTGCAGGCAGCGCCGATGGCGCGGCCGTTCGCGGGATCGAATTTGTAGTTGTGCAGCGGACACATCACATAACGGCCTTCGTGCAGCGGCCCGGCGACGATGCGGCCGCCTTCGTGCGGGCACAGCACGTCGACGGCGAAGAGCTTGCCCTCACGCCGGCAGAGAATGATCTCCGTACCACCGGCGAGCGGGTCGCCGATCGAGAGCTTCTTGGAGTCGCCCTCGGGAAGTTTGTCCACGCCTTGGATCCTCACGGACGGGCCGCGGAACAGGCCCAACAATCGCTCGAACATTCGCGCATGCTACCATCGCCGATTGCGCATGCAGCCCGTGCTATTGATCGATGTCGTCGGCCTTTCCGCACGAATGATCGGCGAGCGCACGCCGGCCTTGCGCGAACTAGGGGCACGCGGCGCCTGCGCTGCGATGAGCACGGTCCTGCCCGCGGTCACGTGCAGTGCGCAAGCGACGCTGCTGACCGGCACGCTTCCGCGCGAGCACGGCGCAGTCGGCAACGGTTGGTTCGACCGCGAAAGCGGCGAAGTCGCGCTGTGGCGACAGTCAAACGAGCTCGTCGGCGGCGACAAGCTCTACGAACGGCTGCTGCGCCTCGATCCGGGCGCGCGCTGCGCGAAGATCTTCTGGTGGTGGAACATGGGTGCCAAGGTCGCGCTCTCGATCACACCGCGGCCGTTCTACCCATCGGACGGCCGCAAGATCGTCGCCACGTACTCGTCGCCGACGGCCTACGGCAGGGGGCTCGAAGAGCGTCTCGGCCCCTTCCCGTTTTTCGATTTTTGGGGGCCCAAGTCCGGGCTGCCCTCGAGCCGCTGGCTCGCCGCTGCCGCGATCGACACGCTCGAACGCGAACGGCCCGCGCTGACGATGGTCTATCTCCCCCATCTCGATTACGACCACCAGCGTCTGGGCCCGAACCATCCGCGTTCGCTCGCGGCACTCGGCGAAGTCGACGACTTGTGCAAGGGCCTGATCGAAGCCGCCGATCGCGCGGGCGCGGCAGTCGTGGTCGTGTCCGAATATTCGATCGAAGACGTCGATCGCGTCGTGCACGTCAATCGCATTCTGCGCGAGGCCAAGTTGCTCGAAGTGCGCGAAACGCCGATGGGCGAGTACCTGGACACGTTCGCCTCCAAGGCCTTCGCCGTCGCCGACCATCAGGTTGCACACGTCTACACGCGCGACGCAAGCTCGCTGCAGCGCGCGCGGGAGGTGCTCTCGAAATCCAGCGGCATCGAAGCCGTGCTCGATCGTGGCGCGCAGGCGCCCTTCGGTATCGACCATCCGCGCACGGGCGATCTGCTGTTGGTCGCCGAACGCGGCGCCTGGTTCAGCTACTACTATTGGCTCGACGATGCGCGGGCGCCGGACTTCGCGCGCACCGTCGACATCCATCGCAAGCCCGGTTACGACCCCTGCGAACTCTTCGTCGACCCAGCGTTGCGCTGGCCCAGCCTGCGCGTCGCGCGCCGCCTGGCGCAGAAAAAACTTGGCATGCGCTACCTGATGGACGTGATCCCGCTCGACGCTTCGCTGGTGCGCGGTAGCCACGGCCGCTTGCCCGCCCGCCCCGAAGACGGCGCAGTGTTCCTGTCCTCGCTGCCCTTTGGCCGGGCCGGCCCGGAGCCGCGCGACGGGGTCGTGGCGATGACCTCAGTCGCCGACCGCGTACTCGCGATCCTGGGTTCAAAGTAGGCCGCCGCAGTTGCACTTCGCGCGCGCGCGAGCGACGCTGCGCCTGGCAAAGGCCGTGCAGCCCGAGGAACTCCCGATGATTCCGCTCCTGATTTTCCCGCTCTTCCTGCTCCAGGATCCAGCGCCCGCGCCCGCACCCGCCGCGCTCCCCGCGCCCGACCCGCGCATTCTGTTCAACGAGTGGGCCGGACGCCTCGAACGCGCCAAGGTCGTGCACATCCTGGCCGAGGGTGTGCTGGTAACGGCCGACAGCGCGAAGCCGGAGCTCAGCGTGCGCTGGAGTTTCTCCACGGACATCTGGATGGCCAAGGGCGGACGCGTGAACGCGACGACGCATTGGACCGGGCCGAAGCCCGAGCAGGGCGAACCCGAGCGCTTCACGCAGATCGCGCTGGCGAATGGCAAGCACACTTGGGCCGGCTTCGAAGGACCGGAAGCGCTGAAAAAAACTGAGCTGGCCACGGCCCGCTTCGTGCCCTACCCGCTGCCGGAGATTTTTGCGCTCTTCGACGGTCAGGCGGACAAGGACCTGCCCGAAGCGAAGGTCGGCGGCAGCTTCGACTGGGGCGAGCCCGTGCACGCGATGCCGACGGTGATCGTGCTGGATCCCGAGCGGCCCAAGACCGAACCCGCGTTCTGGTACGGCTTTGCCGAGCGCGAGCTTGCAGGCTGGTGCACGATGAACCCCGAGCGCCTGGGCGGCGACGTGTTGCGCGGCAAGCTCAAGAAACTGGAGTGGCTCGAGCAGTTGCCGGAGAAGGATCCGCCGCGCTTCGAGCCCAAGACCGATTGACGACAGACGCTCCTGGCCCGCATGGCTGTGCTTGATTCGCACTGGCAGCCAAGCCCACCCTGCGCTGTGGCGGGCCACCCTGGACCACGAGAGAACCGCCAAGACTCGAGGCGGGCTCGGCCACTGGCGCGAATCAAGCACAGCCATGCGGGCCAGTGGCCGGCAGGCCTTGAAAAGAAGCAGGGCCGGCGCCCCTCGCGGAGGCGCCGGCCCTTGTTTTCACTGCGCCAAAGCGCAGATCAGATCACGGCCCGATGACGTACT
>JAYUUV010000091.1:0-16551 GCA_043754695.1 Planctomycetota bacterium | reverse complement strand
GTGCGCTCCCGAACAGTGCACGCTGCGAAAACGCACACTGTTTTTTTCAGGCGTGACGCTTACAGCGAGCGTGGGTAAGCGTTGAACGCCGCGCGTCAGGTCTCGTTGTGAGCCGGCGAAGGTCGAGCTACCCTCTTCGCCCGTGATTACCGTCGAGCACCTCACGCGCCGTTTCGGCGCAAACCTCGCGATCGAGGATCTTTGCTTTCATCTCGACGCGGGCGAAGTGGTCGGTTTTCTCGGGCCCAATGGCGCGGGCAAGACGACCACGATGCGCATCTTGACCGGCTACTTGCCGGCCAGCTCGGGCAAGGTCACGATCGCCGGCTTCGATGTGCTGCGCGATTCGCTCGCCGTGCGTCGGCAGATCGGCTATTTGCCGGAAACGGTGCCGCTGTACCGCGAGTTGCGCGTGCGCGAGATGCTCGAATTCCAGGCGCGCTTGCACGGCATCGCGCGGCGCGAGGCCAAGACTCGCATTCCCGCATTGCTCGAGCGCGTGCGCATCGCAGATCGCATCGAGAGCATGATCGGATCGCTTTCGCGCGGCCAACGCCAGCGCGTCGGTCTCGCTGTCGCGCTGCTGCCGTCGCCGAAAGTGCTGATCCTCGACGAACCGACCAGCGGCCTCGATCCATTGCAGCGCGTGGAGATGCGCGGCCTTTTGCGCGAATTGGCTCGCGAACACACCGTGCTGCTCTCGTCGCACATCCTGCCCGAAGTCGAGGCGGTCTGTCCGCGGGTGATCATTCTGAACAAGGGCAAGATCGCCGCCGACGGCACACCCGAACAATTGGTGCGAGGCGATCCGCACGCCAGCGCAGTCAAGCTCGAGGCCGTCGTCGGGCAGGACAGCGCCGGGGCTTTGCGCCTCTTGCGTGCGCTCAAGGGCGTGAGCGACGTTCGCGACCGCGGACGGCTCGGCATCCACCATGTGTTCGACGTTTACTGCAGCGAAGACCTGCGCGAGGATGTCGGTGCGCTCTGCTCGCAACGCGGCTGGGCCTTGCGCGAATTGTCCTGGAGCCGGCCGACGCTCGAGGATCTGTTCGCGCGCATCGCGCTCGATCTCGACCACGATCGCCCGCCGACTGTGGTGCAGGCGCCGGAGCTCAACGCGGCACCTATCGATGCAGGCGTGCTGATTTCCATCGCCGGCTCCGCGCGCGAACGTGCCGCGCCGGCGCCCGTTGAGGCCAAGAAAGCGCTGCCCCTGGGCACGCCGACACCGCCGCGCGCCGCCTACAACTTGAATCCGTTCGAGTCCGGAGCTTCGCGCGAGCTGAACCAACCGATCGTTCCCAAGGACGACAAGCACGCGGGTCCGTCATGAGCGGCGCTTGGACAATTTTCCGGCGCGAGCTCGCCGGACTCTTCTTCGGACCGCTGGCCTGGATCCTTTTGTTTGCCGCGCTGCTGCTCAACGGAGCGTTGTTCGTGCTGTTCATCGGCCTGAGCGAAGGCGCGGTCGACGCTTCGCTCGGCAATGCACTCGGAACTGCGTGGCCGTTCTGGGCCCTGATGATCGTGCTGCCGCCGCTTTTGACGATGCGCATGATCAGCGAAGAATCGCGCGCCGGCTTGCTGGAGTTCCTGTTGACCGCGCCGGTCAGCGACTGGGCCGTAGTGCTCGGAAAGCTCCTGGCCGCCACAGTGTTCATGGCCATCCTCTGGTCGAGCACGCTGTGTTACGGCCTGGCCACGAGTTGGCTCGGCGCGCCGCCTGACTGGCCCGTACTGCTGGGTTCCTACTTCGGCGCGCTGCTCGTCTCAGGATTGTTCTGCGCCATCGGCATGGCCGCGAGCGCCGGCACGAACACGCCGCTACTTGCGGCGTTTCTCGCCTTTGTGTTCAACATCGTGATTCTTTTGCTTCCGTTGCTGGCCAAGCTCGCTGGTGCGACGCCCGAAAACTGGCGCGGCGCGTTCAGCCGCCGCGTGGACGTGGTCGCCCGCGTGCAGGGATCTTTCACCATGGGAGTGATCGATACCTCGCACGTGCTCTTCTTCCTGGTCTGGACCGCCTTCTTCGTGTTCTTGGCCACACGGCTGGTCGAAGCGAGGCGCTGGCGATGAGCGTGCGCGATGCCTCTGTCGTCAGTGCCTGGTCGAAGGCTCGGATCGCGGTCGCGGTAGGCTCGGGCCTGTTGCTCTTCGCCTTGGCCGCGGGCCTGACCACCTGGCTCGCCGAGCGGCCGGACCTGCGCACGCGGCTCGACTTGACCCACACGGGTCGCAACACGCTCGATCCCGTGCTTGCCGAGCTGGTCAGCAAGCTGCCCGAACTCACGCTGGTCGAAGTCTTCTTCAAACCGTTGCCGCCGCATTTCGCGGCCGCGGGCCACGATGTGCAGGGCCGCATGAACGAGCTCTTGACCGTGCTGCAGAATTCCGCGCCGGACAAGATCAAAGTCATCGACCACTCGCCCGAGGATCTGGCCGGATCCGCGGAGACCTTGGCGCGATTGCATGTCGACGGCGACGAGTACGGTCTGGTCGTCGTGCATCGCGACAAGAATCGGGTCAAGCTCGCGCTGTTCAGGGAGCTTGCGGAGATCGACATCGGCAACCCTCGGCCGGATCACTACGAAGCCGCGCGCATGGTCGCGTTCCGCGGCGGACAGGCGCTGGCCTCGGCGCTCAAGCGCGTTGCCGCGAGCGACAAACCCAAGCTCTATTTCACGAGCGGTCATGGCGAACGCGCGCTGTTTGGTGCCGCGGCGAACAGCGCCACAGAGAGCCGCGATCTCGGCGGCCTGGCCGCTGCGCTGGGGGACGACGGCTTCGAGGTCGAGCGCTTCGAGGGCAAGGGCCAGGCGCTGCCCGCGGATTGCGCGGCGCTCGCGATCGTGGATCCGAGCCTGGCCTTCGGCGAGAACGAGCTTGGCCCGATCTACGCCTACCTCGATGCCGGCGGCCGCGTGCTGCTGAGCGGTAGCCATGTTTTTTTCGACGGACCGGGCAGCACGCGCGCGATCGCAGCGCACTACGGCATCGAACTTGGAAGTGGGTATGTCGCCGAACCGATCGCCAGTGCGAACGGGCCGGTGGTCGGCGCCGTGCAATGCGCGAATATCTACAGCCGAAGCGACGGATTGCAGGCGCGGCACCCGGTCACGGAATCGCTGTCGCGCTTCGACCGCGCCGTCGTGAGCACGCTCGCGCGGCCCGTCTCGCGCAAGAGTCAGATCGCGAATGTGGCCCTGACCGAGCTTGTTTTTTCGAGCAAGGAGGCCTGGATCGATCTGCCCGACGAGAGTGGCACCTACGATTGGAAGCCTGACCGCGTGCGCGAAGCGGCGGGCAAGCGTTTCGGCCTGGCCTACGCGGCGCAGATCGCGCTGGCCGGCGAGACTAAGCCGAGCGCCGAGCAGCGTCAGGGCCGCCTGATCGTGCTCGGCTCGCCCGAGTTCCTTTCCACTAGCCAGCTCTCGATCAACAAGGACTTCGCGCTCAACGCGTTCAACTGGCTCGCCGCGCGCGAGTATCGCCTGAGCGTCGCGCCGCGCGAGGAAGAGCGCCGCGCGCTCGACGTGCGTCAGGAAGGCAACCTGCTGACGCTGCGCTCGCTGGCGCTGTTCCTGCTGCCGGGCATTTGCCTGATCCTCGGACTCGTCACCTGGCAGCTGCGGCGGCGATGAATACCCCTGGGGCGATGTCCACGTTGGAGAACAGTTGAGCGATGAGTTCGCGTAGCGTCTGGATCCTGCTCGTGTTCGTGCTGCTGCTAGGCGGACTCGTGTTTTGGCAGCGGGGCCGCGAGCAGAACCACGCCTTCGATGTCGATCGCCCGCTGTTCGAGGGCGTGCAGGCCGAGCGCGTGATGTCCGTGCACATCGATCAGCTCGAGCGCGGCCTGCAGCTTTCGATGAAGCGCGACGCCGACGGCGTCTGGCAGATCGTGGATCCCCTGGATTTTCCGGCCGAGGCCGGCGTGCTCGAGCGCCTGCTCGAAGTGCTCGCGAAGAACCGCGCCATCCCCGTCGAAAAGCCCGACCTCGCGCGCTTGTCGCTCGCTCCGCCCCGCGCCGTGCTCGAATTCGTCGAACAGCTTCCTGGCGGCGAACGCAAGCTGCGGCTGGAACTTGGGGCCAAGGACCTCGACGGCAAATACGTGTTTGCGCGCGTCGGCGGCAAAGTGGTGCGCACGCTGCTCAATCTAGACTCGACGCTCGAGCGCGATCTCGCCGACTGGCGCCGGCACCGCATCCTGAACATCGCCCCGGCCAGCGTGGTCGAGGTGCGCCGCATCGGCAAGCTTGCGTTGGATCCAGCACAGGGACTGAGCGACCTGCAATTGGAAGCCGGCGCGACGGAAACCGGCTGGCGCGCGACAAAACCATGGAACGCCGCACTCGATGCCGGCACGCTCGGTGCCTTGCTATCGACCACCTGCTACATGCAGGCGCGCACGTTTCTCGCGGATTCCGCGGCGCAGCTGGCGGGCTTCCATTTCGAGAATTCCGACCTGCGGCTCGAGTTCGCCTGCGTGGGCGGCCAGGAGGAAACCCTGTATTTCAAGCACGATCCGGGCACCGAAAGCTGGATCTGCATGCGCGAAGGTTCGACGCACGTGTTCCAGGTCGAAGCCACTGGGCTGGCCTTCCTGGCGCTGCGTTCCGAGGAATTCATCGACCCGCGACTCGCACACGCGGCGCGCGACGACGTGCAGAAGCTCGAACTGCGCCATGGCGGTCGCAGGCTTTCGTTGCGTCGAAACGCGCAGGTCTGGATGCTCGGGTCGACGGAGCCATCGGTTTCACTGAGCGAAGTGATCGCCGATTCGCAAGCCGTGCTCGATCTGCTTGGCGCGATCGAGAATGCGCGGGCGGCACGTTTCCTGGTCGGCGCGGCCGACGCAGGTTTCAAGCCCGACGAGCCGGCGCGCAGCCTTACGTTGTTCACCAGCACCGGCGAATTCAGCGTCGAATTCGGGGCCGCGCACGAGGCCAGCGCAGGTCTTCCAGGCCGCCAGTTTCGGCGCCAAGGCGACGACGTCGTCGGTGTCGTCGAAGAGCGCATCGCCGCGCTCGCTTCGCGAACGTGGGCCGAACTCGTCGATCGTCAGATGATCAAGCTGCCCGAGCTTGGGATCGCCGCCATCGAGCTCGAACATGGCGACTTCAAACGCAAGTACGCGCGCGATGCGAGCACTGGACGCTGGTCGCCGCAGGGCGCTGACGTCGAAGCTCCCAAGAGTTTCCTCAAGTGCATCGATCGCCTGCTCTCGCTGCGCGCCGACGTCGCTGTCGAACTCGACGCGGCCTTCGAATTCGCGGACTCCTGGCAGGTGGTCGTGATCGACGGCGGCAACGTGCGCACGAGCTATCGGCTTGGTTCCCTGGCGTCCGACCCGGCGCAGCAGGGCTTCGATGACGGGCGCGTGCGCGGAATCGTGACTTCGAGCGGCCTGTTGCAGGACCTCGCGCTGATCCGCTGAGTTTTGGGCTTGCTCGGGAGGGGAGCGGAGGTCTAGCCTGCGTACCTAACAGGTTCCAAACTAAGCTCCACCCAGCCGCCGCCAGCATGATTCCCAAGCGCCCCTCCCGCGAGCCCCACGGCCGGGACGGTGATCGACCGACGCGGCCGACACTTCCGCCCAATTCCGCCGCGCACGAACTCGCGCCGAGCTCGAAAACGATCGCTCGAGCGGGCCTCGCGGCGGGCGCAGCGAGGCGCGCGCGCACGGGCAGCCCCGTCGAGGCGATCGTTGCAACGCTGAAATCGAACCCTGAGCTGCGCGAGCGGATCGTGCACTGGAACGAATTCCCCGCGCGCGCGTCTTCGCTTTGCGAACTGCCCCCGGGACTCGATCCCAGGCTCGCGCAATTGTTGAAGAGCCGCGGGCTCGAGCAATTGTATTCGCACCAGCGCCAGGCGATCGATCTCGCGCTCGCAGGCCGCGACGTGCTCGTCACCACGCCGACGGCTTCGGGCAAGACTTTGTGTTACGTCGCGCCTGTGCTGCAGCGACTGCTCGAGACCGACGGCAAGGCGCGCGCGCTGTTCCTTTTTCCGACCAAGGCCTTGTCTCAGGACCAGTCCGCATCGCTCAACGCACAAATCGCCGAGCTCGGACAGCCCTGGCACAGTTTTACCTACGACGGAGACACGCCGCCTTCGGTGCGCCGCACATTGCGCGACCGCGGCCACATTCTCCTGACCAATCCTTGGATGCTGCACGCGGGCATCCTCCCCAACCACCCGAAGTGGTCGGAGTTGTTCCGCGATCTTTCGACAATCGTGATCGACGAAGTGCACACGCTTTCGGGTGTCTTCGGATCGAACGTCGCCAATGTCCTGCGCCGACTCTTGCGCATCGCAGCGCATTACGGTTCGCATCCGCGGTTCCTGTTGAGCTCGGCGACCTTGCGCGATCCGGCGGCCCACGCGCGCCGGTTGATCGGTCGCGACGTCGCCCTGGTGACCGAAGACGGTTCGCCCGCGGGGCCGCGCTCGTTCGCGCTCTACAACCCGCCGATGCTCGATCCGATCGCGGGTCTGCGCGCCAATGCGCTCGAAGAGACCCGCCGGCTCGCGCACCAACTCGTGGGCAAGGATCACCAGACGATTTTCTTCGCCAATCGGCGCACGGCGGTCGAAGTCCTGACCCGCTACCTCAAGGAAGCCGCGCACGAATTCGGCCTGGATCCCGATGAAATTCGCGGCTACCGCGGCGGTTATCTGCCGCTGCACCGGCGCGAGATCGAAGACGGCTTGCGCGCCGGCACAGTCAAGGTGGTCGTGACCACCAACGCGCTCGAACTGGGCATCGACATCGGGCGGCTCGACGTCGCCGTGCTCGTCGGTTATCCCGGATCGCAGGCTTCGTTCTGGCAGCGCGCGGGCCGCGTGGGCCGGCGCGGAAATCCGAGTTTGATCGTGCAGGTCGCGCGCTCCGATGCGATCGACCAGTACCTGACGCAGCATCCCGAACATCTGTTCGGTTCGCCGCGCGAGTGCCTGGGCTTGGATCCGGACAACCTCGTGATCCTTTCCGAACAGGTGAAGTGCGCAGCCTTCGAGTTGCCCTTCACGCGCGCCGAATTGGCCGCCGATACGCCGTTCGCGCGCGCGCCGCATCTCGCCTCGGTCCTGGACTATCTGGCGCGCGAGTCGGGCCTGCTGCACGAAAAAGACGGCACCTGGTATTGGATGGCGGACGCCTATCCGGCCCAGGACGTGACCCTGGGCGGCGCTGGGCCCGACAACGTGCTGATCCTCGATTCAGAGAGCGGCAAGGCGCTCGGCGAAATCGATCGCGCGGCGTCGATCACCACGGTGCACGAGGGCGCGATCTATCAGATCGAAGGCGAAACCTGGAAGGTCGAACGCTTCGACTACGAAAATCGCCGCGCCTACCTGAAGCGCGTCGAGAGCGATTATTTCACCGAGGCCGAGACCGACACCGAAGTGGCTGTGCTGAGACTCGAACGCAGCGCGCGGCGCGAGCGCAAGTTAGCGAGCGAGGGTGAAGACTATTCGATGTGGACCGGCGAGGTTCACGTCACCACGCTGGCGACGCAGTACAAGAAAGTGCGCTTCTACACGCGCGAATCGGTCGGGGCCGAGGACATCCACCTGCCCGCGGAAGAACTCGACACGCAGGCCGCGATCCTGACTTTGTCCGAAGCTTCGGCGCGCGAGTTGCTCCTCGACCAAGGCGATCGCGGCGCGGCATGGGCGGGAGTCGGCAAGCTGGTGCGGCATGTCGCGCCGCTCTTCCTGCGTTGTCAGCCATCGGATCTCGGACTTTCGGCCCAGGTCAAGTCCAAACACTTCAAGCGGCCTGCGCTGGTGTTTTACGACAAGGTGCAGGGCGGAGTCGGCTTGTCGGACTTGTTGTACGAGCGCCACCGCGACGTGCTCGACGCCGCGCTCGAAGTCGTTTCGCGCTGCGCCTGCGAACACGGTTGCCCGGTTTGCGTCGGTCCGCCCGAGGAGAGCGGTGTGCTGGGCAAGTCGACCTCGATCGCCATCCTCGAACATCTGTGCGCGCCGGACGCGCCCAGCGAGTGCGAACTAGAATCCGCGCTCGCCTGCGAGCCGTGAACGAGACCCGCGAGGAATTCTTGGCGCGCCTCGCGCGCAGCCTGCGTGCCGCTGCGCCGCGCAAGGCTCCAGAGCCCCAGGCGGCGGAGCCATTGCCGGAGTGGTACATGCGGCGCATGGCGCGCAACGTTGCACGCTCGAGCCTCGGGGAACGCTCCAGCCTCGTACCGACTCCGGTACTGGAATCCGTCGCGGCGCGCGCGCGCGAACAGCACACCAGTCGCGGGCTACCCGAACGTCTGGACAGCGAAACGAATGCGCGCGGCAGTTTTGGCGTGCGCATCGAACACTTCGCGCCGGACTTCGTGCACGGAAGCGCGTCGCTCGGCGCGGTGCTCGGCGCGCGCGGCGGGCCGCTCTCGCTTCTGACCGGCGATGCGACGCTGCAAAGCTTCGATCCGCGCCAGGCGACGTTCCTCGATATCGAGACGACCGGACTTTCCGGCGGCGCGGGCACGCAGGTCTTCCAGATCGGCCTGCTCAGCTTCCAAGACGGCGGCTTCGAGTTGTGGCAAGGCTTCCTGCGCTCGCCCGCCGAAGCGCCCGCGCTGCTCGAAGCCTGCGCCGCGCGCGTGCGCCGTCGCGGCCCGCTGGTCAGCTTCTTCGGCAAGAGTTTCGACCGCCATCGACTGGAAGATCAGATGCGCCTGCATTCGGTCGAGCCGCCGTTCGTCGGCCGTGCGCACCTCGATCTCTATCACCCGTGCAAGCGTCTCTACGGCAAGAGTTTTGCCGACGGCCGGCTCTCCACCATGGAGCGCGAATTGTGCGGCGTCGTGCGCGAGAAGGATTTGCCCGGCGCCTTCGCGCCCGCGGCCTGGTTCGATTTCTTGGCCGGACGCGAGCACCTGCTAGAAGCAGTGTTTCTCCACAACCGCCTTGATGTGTTGAGCCTCGCCAGCCTGTGCGCGCACGTCTCGTCGGTGCTCGACGAAGGCGCTGTGGACGCGACGGTCGCGAGCGAATTCGAGACCCGGCGAGCGGCTGCCTTGACCGAGTTGTTCGCCTCGCGCCGCGACTGGACGCGCGTCCTGGAGTGGAGCGAGCGGGCCGGCACTTCGTCCGCCGCGGCTGCTTCGATTGGGCAGCGCCGTGCGCTGGCCTTCCGCGCGCGCGCGCTGAGTCAGTGCGGCCGAGCGGATGAAGCCTGCGCGGCCCTCGAAGCGCTGGCCGTCAGTGCACAGGACGGCCTGGCCGCCGAGGCCCGCGCGGAACTTGCGCGGCTGCATTTGCGCTGCGGCCGGTTCGAGGCCGCGCTCATGGATTGCAGCAACGCGGAGCGCATCGCCGCGGCCACTTTGACCGGTACGCGCAGCGCAAAGCTCGCCGAAAAAATCGCGCGGGTCCGCGCCCGCCTGCACAAAGTACGGCGCTGATCAGTCGCGGCGCACCACGCGGCCGTCCTGCCAGCGCAACTTGCCCGAGGCGTGCAGGCGGATGGCTTCGGGCAGCGCGATTTTCTCTTCGGCGAAGACGCGCTCGGCAAGCGTGTGCACGTCGTCCGTCGCGCGCACCTCGATACTGCGCTGCAGCAGGATCGGGCCCGAGTCGTACTCGTTGGTCACATAGTGCACCGTGCAACCCGTGGAAGGCACGCCGCTTTCGAGAACCGCGCGGTGCACGCGCTCGCCATAAAAGCCCTTGCCGCCGAAGTCCGGTAGCAGCGCAGGATGGATGTTGATCACGCGTCCCAACCAGGGCGCGGGGATGACGAGTTTGCGCAAAAAGCCGGCCAGCACGGCCAGCTCGACGCCGGCCGTCTCGAGCGCATCGAACACGGCCGCGCTGAAGAGTTCGGCCGAACCAAAGTCCTGATGGGGGATCAGCCTGCTCTCGAGACCCAGGCGGCTTGCGCGCTGCAGCGCGAACGCATCGGCCCGATTGGAAATCACGAGCGCGATGCGCGCAGACAGTTCACGGCGCGCGATCGCCTCGTTGAGGTTCTCGAGGCTGCGACCGCCGCCGGAGACCAGCACGCCGAGTGACAGGGGCGCGGCCAGGTTCACGGGCTCTGCTCCAGACTGTCCTGGGCGTGGCGCTGCACCTCTGCGGCCAGAGTCCACAGGAAGTCGTCGAGTGCCGGGGCGACGGCTGCGGAGGTGGCTGCCACGCGCGCGATATCGAGCGGGCCGTCGCCTTCGTCGGTCACGACGACGACGCACAGGCTGCCGAGTCCGGCGTGGGCAGCGGCGAGAATCGGTGCGGCGAGACGCTGCACGGCGACAGCGGCGCCGCTCGAGGCAAACCAGCGCCGCTCGGCAGGGGTGTCGATCGAGGGCCCGAGCGTGCACGCGGACACGCATTCGCAGGCCCCGATTCCAAGCCGCGCGGCCACGCTCTTCGCGGCGCGTCGCAGGTGCACGTCATGGACCTGAGTCTGATCAGGGAAGATTGGACCGAGCCGGCTTTCGCCCAGCGCCACGAGCACGCTCGCGCCCGAAAGGTTGATGTGATCCGACAAGAGTGCGAGCGTGCCGAGTTTCGCAGCGCCGCTTGCGCCCAGGCCGTGACCGGCGCTGGTGTGCACCAAGGCCGATGCGCCGGCTGCGGCAGCGAGCCAGATGGGAAAGGCCTCGGCCCAGGCCGCTTGTGCGGGATCCGGGTCGCCCGGTTCGTCGGCGATCATCCAGACGGATAGCCCGTTGAAATTGCCCCAGTGCAGGATGGCTTCCTGCCAACAGCCAGGCACTCCGGGAATGTTGGCCAGGGGAATGCGCCGCGCGCCCTCGATTCGCGCGGGCAAGAGCCCCAACCCCGTCGCAGGAAAGAACAGCGCGACTGGCGCAGTGACGCCTTTGGCTTCGAGCGCGGTCTGGGCCTGGGACACGGCACTGTCGAGCGCGGATGCGTTCATGAAGGTCGGCTACTTGTCGGGCAGGAGTTCGTTCAGGAGTCGGCGCGCTTCCTCGATCGAAAGCGGCAACACGATTTCCTTGAGGCGATTTTTTTCGCCGCTCTTCAGGGACAGGCTCTTGCGCTGAAGTCCCAGCAGATCGGCGAGTACTTCGATGAGTTCTTCGTTGGCGCGGCCGGCTTGCGCGGGCGCGCGCAGCGCGATCTTGAGCCGGCCGTTCCACAGTCCGACCAGACCGCTGCGCTTGGCACCCGGTTGGGCGCGCACCGCGAGCGCGCAGCTGTGCGGCGAGAGCGAGCGCAGCGTCAGGGGTTCCATGGCCGCGTGCCTCAATGCGCGCTCAGGGGTGCGCCGCTCGAGAGCATGCGCACCAGCAGTGTGTCGCCGAATTCGCGCAGCAATCGATCGAGGCCCGCGACCGAGGCGGACCAGGAGTTTTGGCTCGCGTCGTGCAGGCTCTGCGCCAACAAAGCGGCGGCCTTGCTCTCGCGCTCGTAGCGCGGAACACAGCCCGCCAAGGTCGCCCATTGCCGGTCCCACTCGAACGCTTCGTTCATCTCGCGCACCTCGCTTTCATCGAAACGCGCGCCGGCCGTCGGGTCGAACATCTCGCTGGCCGCCTGGACGGCCGCGAGCACCGCCGCGCTGCGGATCAAGGCTTCGATGCCCAGCGCTTCTTCGGCCGAGTAGGCGCGCGACAATCGTTCGTTGAACAGGAAGCTCAACTTCTCGGGCCGGCCGCCGAAGTTGGACCAGGCGACGAGTTCCGCCTTGCCGCCGACATCGAGCGTGACACCGCTCTCGTCGACGCCGATCGCGTCGCGGACCGCGCTGCGAATGCCGCGTGGATCCGCGACTTGCTTGCGCTTCCACGCGCCGGCCGAAAATTCGACGGCCAGCAGGCGCAGCGCGGCGTGCGCGCGACTCAGATCGGCATCGAGTTCGTGTACGAGCACGCGCGCAGGCTCGGTCGTCAGCGCAGCTTCGAGCTTTTCCAGGCGCGTGTGCAGCAGCGCAAAATCGAGCGCTTTCAGTTCGGCCTCGAAAGCAGCGCCGAAGCCGAGTCCCTTGGCGATCGTCTGGCGATCGGCGTCGACGCGCGCGGAGGCGAAGTGCGTGCGCTCGAGTTCGAGTCCTTCGCGACGGGTCTTCAGTTCCTGCGCGAGCGCCTGCAACGCGGCGTATTCCGCCGGCGGCGGCACAGCGAGGTTCTCGGGCAAGGCCGGCAACTGCAACGTGGTTTGGAGCGCGTAGATGCGCGCGCCGACAGCTTCGAAGTCGCCGCGCCCGGCGCATTCGTCGATGTCCTTCAGCGCAGCCTGCGCTGCGGCGAGACCCGCGGCGAGCGCGCGCTGATAGACGCCGGCGCGCGCCTGCTTGAAGGCCTCGTCCGTGCTCAGTTCGGCCGGGATCTCGATCGTGTTCAAGGCACTCAGCGTGATCGCGCTCGAGTTCGTGACGGTCGCAAGCGTGGCTTCCAGCGCGGAAAGCACGCCCTGCCGGCGTTCGCCCTGCGCGGCGCTGACAGCGCTTTGCTGGCTCTGGGTTGCGCGGATCTGGTCGGCTTCCACCTGCATGTCCGCCGCCGCGGTCGTGCCTGCGAAGTCGGCGGACAATTGCATCAGGCGCGCGACGCGCTCGACGGGTGCTAGGTCCGACGGCAGTTCCTTCCAAGCCAGCTTGGCCTGAGCTTCGAACAATTTGAGGCGTGTGTCGTCGTCGCTGCCCTTGACCGGCTTGGACGGCGCAGGAATCTGCTCGACGGGCGGCGCCGTGGCGATCGGCGGCGCCGTGACCGGCGCGACCTGTGGCTTCGCGCTGGTGCTGGGCGTCGGGCCGGGCCGGGTGAACCACCACACGGCCAGGACAGCGAACAAGATCAGGCCCGCGCGCACGACAAGCTTGTTGTGCTTGCCGCGCGCGGGCGCGGGCGCGTCGCTGTGCAGCAGATTCGCGCGCACGCGATCGACTTCCTTGAGCAGCGCCGCGGCCGACGGATAACGATCGTCCGGTTTCTTCTCGAGCAGTCGATCGACAATGCGCACGAGTTCCGGCGGCAACTGCGCTTCGAAATCGGTCAGCGGCTTGGGCTTGTCGAAGAAGTGCCCGCGTAGGATGTCGCGTGTCGTGGCGCCTTCGAAGGGCGTGCGCCCGCTCAACAAGCGATAGGCCGTCGCACCGAGCGAATACAAATCCGCGCGGCCGTCGACACGTTCGCCGCGCGCCTGTTCCGGTGAAATGAAATGTGGCGTGCCGAAGATCTTGCCGTTGTCCGAATCGCTGGCCTCGGCCTCGATCTGCGTCGCAAGTCCAAGGTCGGCGAGTTTGGTCGCGCCCGCGGCGCCCTGCATCATGTTCGCCGGCTTCAGGTCGCGGTGCACGATGCCGCGCGATTCGGCGTAGACCAAGGCGCTTGACATGTCGTGCAGCACGCCCAGCACTTCGGCCCAGCCCATGCGCGCGCCGCGCGCCACGCGCGCTTCGAGCGTGCCCTTGTCCATGAATTCCATGGACAGGAAGTGGCGGCCTGATTCTTCGCCGACATCGTGCACGACCACGACGTTGGGGTGCGTCAAAGCCGCGGCGGCACGCGCTTCGTCCTTGAAGCGGCGCACGAAGTCTGCGTCGGCGCAAAGCTTGGACGAAAGCAGTTTGAGCGCGACCTTGCGGTCGAGGCGCTCCTGCGTGGCGAGGAAAACTTCGCCCATGCCGCCGCGGCCGAGCAGTTTTTCGATGCGATAGCCGGAGATCTTGGGCAGCGGCGTTTGTTCGTAACTGGTCGTTGCGCTCGCAGGTTTGGGCGACGCGGCCGGCGCTGGAATCGTCGGCGCGGCCGCCGCGCTGACGGGAGCGGGGGCCGGCGCGGCTGCGGCTTGCGCGTTCGGCACGAGTTCCGGCAGGGGCGGCGCCGCAGGATCGACGACGCGCAAACGCCGCGAGCCCACCAGGATCACATCGCCGACATCGAGCTTGGCCTGCTGCACTCGCTCGCCGTTGACCCAGGTGCCGTACTCCGATCCGAGGTCCTTGAGCGCGAAACCGCCGCCCTTCGCGCGACCGATGGCGCAGTGCACCTCGGAGACTCCCTGACCCTGCACGACGAAGCCGACTTTGCTCGCGGCCGAGCCGATGGTCAGCACGCCGGCGCGCGGGAGTTCGGCCTGGGTCGCGCCCAGGCCGAGCAACTCCAGCACCAGACGGCGTGTATCGTCGACGGTCACGGGCGTGCCTCCTCGTCCTCGAAGAGCGCGCTGCCGATGCGCACGCAGTCGCTGCCCTCTTCGATGGCGATCTCGAAGTCGGAACTCATGCCCATGGACAACAGCGCGCGCGAATTCACGAAGGCATCCTGCGGCAGGCGCTGCGACAGGCGCCGCAGACTCGCAAAGACCGCTCGGGCGCGGCGCGTATCGCCGTCGAATTCAGGGGCCGGAGCGATGGTCATCAAACCAGCGAGTCGCACGTGGGGCAGTCGTCGGGCTGCTTCGACCGCTTCAGGAACCCGCTCCTCGGCGAGGCCCGTGCGCAGACCGTCCTGGACGTAATCGACTTCCAGGAAAAGCTCTGGAGCGGCGCCGAGCTCGGCAGCGTGGCGGCTCAGCGCCTGCAAGAGTTCGAGGGTATCCACCGAGTGGATACTGTGGCACATCGACACGGCGCGGCGCGCCTTGTTGCGCTGCAGATGACCGACCAGATGCCAGCGCAGCGCGAGAGCGGAGGGACTCAGGTACGCGACCTTTTGCTCCAGGGCCTGGACCCGGTTCTCGGCCAGGTCGAGCTGACCTAGACGCGCGAGTTCTTGGGTCCGATCGGCGGAAACACTCTTGGTTACCGCGATCAGTCGCGGAGTCGGTCGGCCCGCGCGGCGAGCCGCAGCCTCCAGACGTGCGCGCACGGCGTTCCAGCGCTCACACAGGCCGGTCGGGGGGGCGGGGAAAGACACCAATGGACGTGAGCGTTGGAAACGGGCGCGGATCCGTGAGGGTATCCCGAGCAGGCTCGCGAGTCACTGACCTGGACGCCCATTGGGGTCGAGTCCGCGGCGGAACGCCAAGTTCAGCCGAGTTCGAGTTCGAGCCGCAGGCGCTGCAGGGTCTTTGGCCCGACCCTGGGCCCATCAGCCGGTCGCACCCCGGCAACCCAAAGGATCTCCGGTCCGCAGGTGACCAACGGGACGTGCGGACGGTCGCCGCGCGGGATGCCCCGATCCGCCAGGAAGCGCGCCAGGCTCTTGGAGCCCGGAGCCCCGAGCGCGTGGAAGCGATCGCCCGGCCGCGGGAAGCGCACGCGCAGTGCACGCGGGTCGCAAACCGCTTCCAGGTCGAGTTCGACGATGCATTCGTTGCGCGGCACGCCGCGCGCTGCGCTGGGGCGCAGCACCTGGGCCGACAGTCGCCGTCCGTCGTCTAGGCGCACGAGCCCGGGCAGAGGCAGGTGGTACTCGTGCGCGCCGGTGCCAGGCTCGGACGGCGGGAACGGCAATTCAAAAGCTCCTGTGGACGGCTTTTCAGGAACCGGGTCGCGGGGCGGGATCAGCACCAGTTCCGCGGAGCGCAGGTGCAGGCTCCAACCTGCGCAGAGATCGCGGCGCGCGACGCGACCTTCGCGCAGGTCGGCCGCAATCGAGTCGAGCAGGGTGCGGCCCGGCGCGATCAGTGTCCCGACGAGCAACAGACGCGCGACGGCGCATTTGCGCAGGGCCGGCGAAAGCGCCATCAAGGCGCCGCGCGAGACAAGGCCGCCGCCGAGATGGCTGTGCGCACCGCGCGCGTTCGCATGGGGGATCGGCGTCCATTGCAGATGGGCGGTGGCCTGCTCAAGCGATCGTTCGAGGCCGGATACCGCCTGTGCGAAAGCGAAAAGGTTTTCGATCGCCGCGCGGCCGGCGACGCCTTCGATCGCGGGCAGCAGCTTGTGGCGCACGCGGTTGCGCGCGAAGTCGAGGTCGGAGTTCGAACTGTCCTCGCGGTGTTGCATGGCCGACTGCGCGAGCCATTGCGTGAGTTGCGCCTTGCGCAGCGCCACCAGCGGCCGCACGACGCTGATCTCTGGCGCGAGTTTGAAGCTGCGCCGCGGCGCGAGAGCGGCGAGGCCGCCGGCGCGCGTGCCGCGGGTCCAGCGCAAGAGCAGCGTCTCGAGCGCGTCGTCGGCATGGTGCGCGGTGACGATCGTCGCGTTGCCGAAGGCGCGGGCCTCTTCGATCAGCACGCGATAGCGCTCCGCTCGCGCGCGCGCTTCGAGCCCAGGCTTGGCTGCGTCCAACTCGATCCGGCGGCGCCTGAAGTCGACGCCGAGCCGGCCGCAAAGTTGTTCGCAGAAGCGCGCGTCTTCGTCGCTGTGTTCGCCACGCAGGCCGTGATCCACGTGCACAGCGCGCAGCGGGTGGGGCAGCGCCGCGTGACGTGCGAGGAACAAGAGCAGCACGCTGTCCGATCCTCCGGAAAGCGCGATCAGCAACGCTTCGCCGGCGCCGATCCCCGCGTCGCGAGCGAGTCGGTCCCAGCGCTCTGTCCAGCACGCGTCGTCGGCCGCGGCCGGCGCCGCAAGCGCGGCCGAAGGCTCCAGCCCCGCCTCGTGGGCGCAGGGGACTTCGACTTGCGCAAACAGGCTGTTTTCGTGCATGGGGGTCGTAAGGGGGGGCCGGC
>JAYUUV010000090.1:0-10579 GCA_043754695.1 Planctomycetota bacterium | reverse complement strand
GCGTAGGAATTCGCACCAGTACGTTGGCCTGATTGGTGACCTGCGCCTTGGGCAGCCCGAGCGAATTCACAGGCAGGGGCGGGTTCGACAGCTGCGCCTCGACCTGCGAGACGGTCATGTCGATCAGCACGCGCGTGGTATGGAACTCGACGATGCCGTCGCCGTCGTTGTCATAGAGGTCACCGTGGGACGGGTCGGGGATCACGCGGGCTTCGTAGGGCAGAACCGGCGGATAGCCGCTGAGCACGGCGACGTTCTTCGCGGTGATCACGTTCTCGTCGAGCAGGTCGTCGAAATTCAGCACCAGGGTTGCATTGCGCGGCATTGCCGTCAGCACAGCCTGGGGCGTGAGCGTCAAACCGTTCTTCTTGAGCGGCTGGAGATTGCGATCGAGTTCCGCGAACTTGGCGCTGAACTCCGGGGTTCCCGCGACGTGCAGGATCGTCACCGTCTCGGTTTCGGTGATCGGATTGCGGTCGAGCCTGTAGTTGATCAGGTCCGAGGCAATGTTGTCGCCGACGAGGAAGTCCTTGAACTGCAGGTTGTTGTTGACGTCGTAGACATCGACGAGTCGGCCCCAGTAGGCCCCCAACAATGTGATCCGATTCGCCTGGCCACCGCGGTTCGCGTCGACGACGAACTGCCGGCCGGTAGCAGGATTCACGAGCACTGTTCCGGGGGCGTTGTTGGAAGCCGGCGCCGGTGCCGTGCTGCCGCAGCCGCCGAGCAGCAACGCGCCCGCGCTGAACATGAACGCCCACGAAGCACGGCCGAGTCGAGCTCGGCGGCCGGCCGGCGTAGTCGCTTGGGTCACAGGTGAGCCGACGAGCGTGGGCGCGATCGAAGCAGGCGTCAGGTTCATGTTGGACGAATCAGTCATGGGAGTGTGGCGGCAGGCAATCACGTTCGTGGGGAAATCCCTCCAGCCGGGGCGCGCTGCAGCAGCGCATGGCTCGAAGGAGAAGAAGGTGCGAACGAGCAGGTGCTCAAAGAACGAACCCAGCGGAACAGTGCGACGCCTGCGGTCGCCAATCGGCACCGTGAACGGCCCGATCGCCGACCGCGAGCTCGTTTGGACGAGTCCGAGGGCAGGGGTGGAGTAGCGCTGGAGGGGGTGGCAGCCCGCGGCCAACCAGCGCCAGTGGCCCGAGACGAAAGCGACGCGCGCTGACGGAGACTGGGGCCGGCGGAGGGAGGATGGGAAGCGTAAGGGATTGTGCGTCTGCACTACTTTAGGGTCAAGCGGCGATGTGCTTCGTGGATCTCGTGGAAGCCAGGCTGCCCAGGTTTCACGAAGTGGTCGGGTCTCTTAGCCCAATCGAGCACCCACGTTTCACTCGTTCCGCCGTCCGGAGACACAGAGTGCGAGGATCGCGACCCTCGAATCCACGGCCCGGAAGCGCGCGCAATCTTCTGTTCAGCCAAAGAGCGGTGCGCGCCAGCCCTGGAATGGAGTTGGGCGCGCACTTGCAGTGGTCAAAAGCCGTGCCGCGGACGTCCGTTTCCTAGAATGACGTAAGTCCTTTATTGGCAGCAAGTTGAAAACTCGGCTCCGCTCGAAAGTTCGACCAGGCTGGCCAGCTTGAGCGGCCGCGGAGACCGCCGCAGCCGATTCCGTGCGCTTTCGCACAGAACGGTCAGGTGGCCAGCGGCGCGCGGGTCGCCGGCACGAATCCTTGCGCCAGCGCGTCGGCTTCGTCGCGCAGAAAGACCAGATGGTCGGGACGGATCTTTCGCGCAACGGCCGACTCGCGCTCGTGGAAGACGCCCGTGGTCGAGCATCCGACCCAGCGGTGCGAGATTTCCTGGGAGCAGAACCAGCAGTAGGCCCGAACCGGCGCGCGCGAAGCCAGCCGGTAGGTCGGGGTCACGTGCCGCGATTCCGTGCGCGAGATGCAAGTCGGGTTGGCGCAGGGATTCGCCCCGCGCGAGACCGGATAGGCCGGCTGGGCAACCTTCTCGCGGGCGGCATCGAGCTCGAGGCGGCCGAGCAGGAAACCAAGGATCGCCATGCGGATCGGCACACCACGGGCAGCTTGCTTGAAGTAGATGCTGCGCGGATCGTCGTCGATGTCAGGGCTGATTTCGTCGCGCCGCGGCAGCGGATGCATGACGACGGCTTCGCGCAGGGATTCGACCGCCATCTCTTCCTTGCCGAGGTGCACGACACGCGTGCGTTGCAGTTCGTCGGGCGTGTAGCGCTCGGTCTGCGGCCGCGTCATGTAGAGCGCGTCGACGCGCTCCAAGGTCAGGCCCTTGGCGTCGGTGAACAGGCTCAGTTGGTGCGGCTTCTGGGGCGTCAGATACATGGCGTCGCACTCGCGCGCCAGCTCACCGAGGCGTGAAACGTCGGCGCGCGTGGGTTCGACGCCGAATTCCTCGCGCAAACGCTGCATCACGTAGGCCGGCAACTCGAAGCCGGGCAAAGGCACGCAGACGATATTGGCGCCAAAGCGCGCGAGCGCGTAGACGAACGAGTGGATCGTGCGGCTGTAGCGCAGGTCGCCCGACAACACGACGTGGATGCCATCGATGCGGCCGCGTTCGATCCACAAGTTGTACAGGTCGCACAGGGTCTGCGTCGGGTGCTCGTGACTGCCGTCACCGGCATTGATCACCGGCACCGGCGAGTACTGCGCGGCCAGCCGCGCGGCGCCTTCACTGGCATGGCGCAGCACGATCAGGTCGGCATAGCTGCCGCCGACGACACGCACGGTGTCGGCCAGGGATTCACCTTTGCTCGCCGAAGAAGAGCGCATCTCGGCGGCGGTGAGCACTCCCCCACCCAGGCGCAGCATGGCCGATTCGAAGGAAAGCCGCGTGCGGGTCGAGGCCTCGTAGAAAAGGCTGGCGGAGATCAGACCCGGACACAGATGTGACCAGGCGCGCAGGTCGTCTGAAAAGCGCTTGGCGTGCTCGAACAGAGCCTGGATCTCCGCAAGGGAGAGGTCGTCGATCGACACCAGGTGACGGACGCCGCTTTTCATGCTGCGCGAGACAAGCCGGCCAACCTCGGCCGGTGCCTCTGCACTAAGGCGGGAGGATAACCGCGCGATCCGTTTCGATCAACGATCGCTCGCCAGCAGGCTGAGCACGCCGGCGTCGTTTTTTTGCGCCGCCGCTCGCAGCGCCGGCTCCATCCAGGGCTCGAAGGGAACGCCCAGGCCCGGTTCCCACGCGCGCTCGGGCAGCTCCAGGGCCTGGCGAATGACATGGGCCACGATCGCGGCGGCGGCCACCGGATCGGGGCCGGCGGCAAGTCTTCGAGTCGAGCCCACGGAGCGTGGCTCGCGCGGCGTCGGCGCAAGATCGGCGCGTGTGACGATCGCGATCGAGCCCGCCGGCCCGGGATGCGCCGCGCCGTCGGCCGGGGACAGCCAAAGCACGAGATCCGCGCCGGCTCGGGCGCGCGCGCCGAGCGCCTGGCCCTCGATCTCGACGGCTTCGTCGAGATCGAGCGCGGAGAGCTCGCGCTCCCCCGCCGTGTCGAACACCAAGAGCGGCCAAGCGCCCGCGTGCGCCGGTTCGCACACCACATCGCGCGTGGTGCCGGGCGCGGGAGTGACCAGTGCGCGCTCGCTGCCGACCAGCGCGTTGAACAGCGTGGATTTCCCCGCGTTGACCCGACCCGCGAGCACGATGCGGGCTGGCTGCAGCAAGTAACGAGCAAGCCGCGCACGCTGCGCGAGCACGTTCAGGCGTGCACCGAGTTCCTGACCGCGCAAACTTTTGCAGGCTTCGAGTTCCTCGCGCAGCGCACCTTCGCCCTGATCGAGCAGCATGCGCGCGCCCGCTTCGCAGACTGCCGCCGTCAACGATTCCCTGGCTCGCGCTTCGATCGAGCGCGGACCCGCGGGCGGGCTCCAGCGTTCGAAGCCTGCGCGCACGAGTTCCGCTTCGACGCGTTTCAGCAGCACAGGCGAGCCGTGCAGGTGCAGTTCCACGCGCGAAGTGGATTCGCACCACACCAACGCTTCATCGAGTTCCTCGCCGCACAGTTCGAGGCGCACCAGGCTGAGTTTTCCCGGAGCGAGATGCGCCTTTGCGAGCTGCCGCGCCAAAACTTCGAACGAGCCTGCGCCGCGCAATTCGAGCACCGAGACTCCGCCGCGGCCGCGCGGCGTCAATTCGCGCACGTAGGCCATCAGCGCGGCCCGAAGCTCTGCGGCCGCTTGCGGCCGGCGTGCTCGAGCAGCGCGGCGCACAGTCCCCAATGCACGAGGTCCTCGCTCTCGAACACGCGCCGAGCGCTGAAAGCGGACTTCGCGAACGCGCGCGCGCCGCCGGTCAGCGCGAGCGGCGGATCGACGAGACCCGCTTCGCGTGCGACCTCGCGCGCGAGTTCGCGCACGGCGCCGCGCAATCCGACACCGATTCCAGAGCGCAGCGCCGAGGCCGTGTCGCGTCCGAGCGCAGGCGGATCGGGCTGTGGCACGACTTCGAAGAGGCGCGCGGCAGCGTGGCCGAGCGCGTGCGCCAGCAGCGTCGGGCCCGGAGCAATCGCTCCGCCGAGGAAAGCGCCGCGATTCCAGCCCAAGGCGCTGGGCGCAGCGCCATCGGCGAGCAAGGCGTCGACGGTCAACGCGGTCCCGATGTCGATCACAACGGCGCTCGTACCGATCCACTCCAGCGCTCCGCGCGCGGCGAAAAGCCGGTCGCGGCCGACGCGCTGCGGCTCGAGCGTGCGATTGTCGAGTCCCGCGTCGAGATCGAGGGACGCGCGCACGCCCGTCGCGTGTTCGATCTGCCGGCACCAGTGCGCCGTGGCGGCATCGCTTGCGACCGAGGAAATCGCCGCCAATTCCAGCCTGCCTGCGCTGCGCAGGAATTCCGCGGCCGGCGCGGAATCGGGCGCATTTCCTGCGACCTCTGCGCGCAAGACGCACACCGGCACGCCCTCGCCGTCCGTCCTCCACAGCCGCAATTTTCCGGCGCTGTTGCCCACGTCGATGGTGAGGAGCGATGATCCCATGGGCCGCGGCGATCGAGCGCCGTTCTAGAATTCAGGCGCGTTCTCGCGCAGGACTACTTCTTCTTCTTCACCTTGTAGGTGATCGTGTGGATCTTGCCCTTGCTGTCCACTTCGACGTCCCAGACGTCGTACTTGTCCTTGTTGTTCTTGACGAACGAGATCGCTTCCTGTGTCGAGTTGACCGGGTGACCGTTGATCGACTTGATCACGTCGCCTTCCTTGGCACCGTGCGCGGCAGCGACTGAATTCGCCGGCACACTCGACAGCGCGATGCCGTCGTACTTGCCCGTGGTCGGATCGCGGTGACGGCCGAGTTCGACTTCGGAGAGATATTGCTCGTACCTCTCGTCCCACTCCTCCATGTCCTTCGATCCGATCTGGTAGATCCCATCGCCGACGAGTTGCGTGCGCTCGGGAATGTCTCCGGCCGTCCGCGTTCGCGGGTAAAGCACCTCAGTCGGTTTGGGGATCGAACTGCCGCCCCGGTTCACCAGCGCGTCCATGTCGAGCCGCTTCTCGAATTCGATCGGCTTGACGAGCTCCTCCGCGCGCGCGGCGTCGGCGAACTTGAAGCGAACGCCTTCGGGCACGATCGCGGCCACCATGACCCACTCGTTGGGCGCGTCGAGCGTGTCGCCGACGTGCTTGACCACGGTCGGATCCTTGAGGCTGACCTTGGCAGCGGGCAGATACTTGATCACCGCGCGCGAACCCGAATCGTCCGACGAATCCGACTTGACCAGCAGGACTTTCAGCAGTGAGGAGACCGGCTCGGTCCCGGGCGCTTTGGTCTCGACGACCTTGGGCTGCTCGACGATCTTGGGCGGCGCCTTGCCCGTCCAGTTGTACTTGTTGAGCGACTGGTTCACGCGCTCGTAGGCCACGATGTCATCAGCCTTCTTCTCGATCGGCGGCACATTCTCCAGCAGGCCCGTGACCTCCTCCTTCGTGACGCGTTTCTCCCGCGCATCGCGGTGCATCAGGTAGTCGCCGACGTAGGCCGCCAATCCGGCCCCAAACAGGGTCGCGAGGCTCCAGGAGATGATCTTGAGTTGAGCGGTGTTCATGGAGTCTGCTCGCATCCTAACCCGCTCGCGTCCGCGCTTCCAAAAGCAGCCCGCGCGTTCCGTGAGTCCGGGGGTTCGCCGTTGACCCCTTGGGACGCTTTCCCGGCCGACTTCTTCCCCGCGGCTTGCCCAGCTTTTGCAGAAACTGGAGGGGCGTGATCGCTCAGGCGTCCCCGGGCATTTTCAGGCCGTCCTTGCCCCTTCCGGAACTCGACGTGATTCCGCGCAGGGCGAGAATCAGCTCGTCCGGACGATCGCTGGCGGCCAGGGCGTCCTTGAGCTCGACCAGCTTGTATTGGACCAGGCGCCGCAGCGACTGATTGAACGAGACCAGGCCGGGTGTGTTCGAGCCTTCGATCGTGCGTGCGATTTCGCCGGTTTCGCCGCCGTCGAGCAATTCGCGGATGCGCGGTGTGGCCGTCATCAGCTCGAAGGCGGGCACCATGCCGGTGCCCGAAGCGCGCGGGATCAGCCGCTGCGACAGTACGCAGGCCATGTTGTCGCCCAGGCGCGTGCGAACCTGGCTGTGCTGTTGGGCGGGGAAAAACCCCAGGATGCGGTCGAGCGTCTGGGCCGCGTTGACGGTGTGCATCGTCGAGAGCACCAGGTGTCCGGTTTCCGAAGCGTCGAGCGCGGCAACCACGGTCTCCTGGTCGCGCATTTCGCCGATCAGGATCACATCGGGGCTCTGGCGCAGCGCGTGGCGCAGACCGTCCTGGAACGTCGGACAGTCGATGCCCACCTCGCGCTGGCTGATCACGCAACGGTCTTCGCTGAACAGCATTTCGATCGGATCTTCGAGCGTCACGATGTGGCGCTCGGCGTGCGTGTTCATGTACTGGATCATGCCCGCCAAGGTCGTCGACTTGCCCGAGCCCGCGACGCCGGTGACGAGCACCAGCCCGCGCTTGCGCGACGCGACTTTGGTCAGCTCGGCAAACGGCAACTCCAGGCGCTCGAGATCCGGCGGCTGATCGGCGACGCGGCGCAGCACGACCGCGGGCTCCCCCATCTGACGGTAGGCATTGATACGGAAGCGGCCGAGCCCGTCGAGCTGCAGCGCGGAATCGACCGAGCCGTGGTCGCGCCATTGCTGCATGCGCTCCTTGCCCATCACGCCTTCGAGGACTTCGTGCAGCGCCCCTGCGCCCGGCACGCGGCCGGGCAGGAATCCGATGCGGCCGTCGACGCGTGTCGAAGGACGCCCGCCGGCGCGCAGGATCAAGTCGCTGGCTCCGGTCTGCACCATGACGGCCAGCCAAGCCTCGATCTGGTGGCGCGGCGACATCGAGGTCGAGGAGAGGCGCTCGGCAAGTTGACAGGCTTCCACGAGGCGCGCGGCCGCGCCCGGATTCTGCGGCGTCTCGCGACCAAGCTGGGCCTTGATGTCCGCGTCGGCCAGTTCTTGTTCCGTGACTTCGAGTCCGGCCAGCGCCTTGCGCTGCAACTCGTCGGCTTCGTCAGAGACTTCGGCGGCAGCCTGCTTCGCAGCGGCGGGCGTTTCGGGCGGCCGAGGCGGCGGCGCCGTGCGTTGGGGTGCCGGTGTCGGGGGCCGGTTCGTCCCGAACCCACGCGGCTGTGGCGCGGGTGCCTGCGGGTTCGAGGCCACGCGACGTTCCACAAACCCCGAGAGCGGGATCTTGTTGGGCAAGGGCCCTGAGTTGCGCCGGTCGAAGCGCGGGTCGTTCGAAGGGTTCACACGATTCCTGGGGAAGCCGGGCAGACGCACGCAGCCGGTCAGCAACCAGCGGACCGCGCCCAACCGTCATCGACTCCGGCCACCGGCGCTCTTGAATGCGGCCGAGATCCCCCGCCAGGGCCGGCCAGGCCGACTTGCCGGCAGGCCTCAGGCCACGGTCTTGGGTGCGCGAACCAGGCGCTGGGCCGCGATCAGCAATTCGCCCAGGCCGCGCCCGGTCCAGGACGAGATCCTGGCCACAGGCGCGCCGACGGCCGCCTCGAGCTCTGCGGCGCGCACTTCCGCCTCGGGTGACTCGACCTTGGTGGCCACGACCAGGCGCGGCTTGCTGAACAGATTCCTGGCCGCGCGCTCCAGTTCGACTTCGATCACGCGCCAGGACTCGACCGGGTCCGCGGGCGAATCCAGCGAAACATCGACTAGGTGCAAGAGCACTCCGCAGCGTTCGACATGCTTGAGAAAACGATGGCCGAGCCCGTGGCCCTCGCTTGCGCCTTCGATCAAACCCGGCAAGTCCGCGATCACGAGCGTGTCGTAGTCGCCGACGCGCGCGATCCCGACCTGGGGCACGAGCGTGGTGAATGGATAGTCCGCGATCTTCGGCGTGGCCGCGGTGACCTTGGAAAGGAAAGTCGACTTGCCGGCGTTGGGCATGCCGATCAGGCCGACTTCGGCGAAGAGCTTGAGTTCGAGGCGCAGGCGGCGTTGCTCGCCGGGCTGACCGGGCTGTGCAAAGCGCGGCGTCTGGCGCACAGCCGTGGCGAATTTCGCGTTGCCGAATCCGCCATCGCCGCCGAGCACGACTTCGAGACGCTCGCCATTGCGGGCGAGGTCGCGCAGCAGGTTGCCGCGTTTGGCATCGAAGACTTGCGTGCCCACGGGGACTTCGATCTCGAGATCCGCGCCGTCGCGGCCGGCCTTGTTGCTGTTGCCTCCGGGCTGGCCGTCGGTCGCCAGGTAGCGCATGCGCCGGCCGAGCTTGAGCAGCGAATTCACCTGATCGGTGGCGCACAACACCACGTTGCCGCCGCGGCCACCGTCTCCGCCGTCGGGCCCGCCGCGCGGCACGAACTTCTCGCGGTAAAAAGAAATCAGGCCATCGCCGCCCTTGCCGGCAATGACCTCGATCTCGATTTCGTCGCGAAACACGGGCTAGGCGTGCGCCAGGCTGCCCGCCTCGCGCTAAAAGTTCAGCTGACCAGATCCACGTGGATCTTGCGATTGGATTGGAAGCGCACGCGGCCGTCGACGAGCGAGAACAGCGTGTAATCGCTGCCGCGTCCGACGTTGGCGCCGGCGTGGAACTTGGTGCCGCACTGGCGCACCAGGATCGTACCGGCGGTGACCAGCTCGCCACCGTAGCGCTTCACGCCGCGGAATTGGGGGTTGGAGTCGCGACCGTTGCCGGTCGAGCCTGCACCTTTTTTGTGTGCCATGTCGAGTTCTCGTGATTTGGGGTTGGAGTGTGCCGGCGCCCTAGCCGCGCACCTCTTGGATGCGCACCTTGGTGTAGAGCTGGCGGTGACCGCGCTTCTTGCGCACGTTCTTGCGGCGCTTGAAGCGGAACACGATCAGTTTTTCGCCGCGCTCCATTCCGAGCACTTCGCCGCTGACGCTGGCACCGGCGACGGTGGGTTTGCCGATCTTCGAGACGCCCTCGCCGGAGATCATCAGGATCTGGTCGAAGGTGATCTTGTCCCCGGCGTTCTTGGGGGCGTCGAAGTCGCAGAGGATCACGTCGCCCTGGCGCACAGTGAATTGGCGCGAGCGATCTTGGATGATGGCGTACATGGGTCGGAGGGCTCGAAAGACTGCTTGGGGGGCGGACACCGCATCGGCGGCCGCGAGTCGGACGCCCGCAAGGGCGCCACTTCAGGGCCGAAGAGTGTCGGGGAGCGGAGCCTGCTAGTCAAGCCCTCAGCGCTTGCGTCTGCCCCCGGGACGGACTTCGCGGCCGTCCGGACGCAGATAGCGCAGCACCGAATCCTCGAGCTGGTCGGAAACCGCCGCCAGCGTGATCTGCTTCTGGTTGCGGCCTTCGAGGTCCTTGAGCTCGCTGGTGCAGTTGGCCTTCAGGTACTCGACCACGTCGGCGGCCGCGCGGACCTCGACCTTGCCGAAGCCCTTTTGGGGCAGCGCCGCGCCAAGCCGGCGCAGGATCGATCCGGAGCGCGACTCCACGGTGCGCAGGCGTCCGCTACCGCGGCAGCGCGCGCAATTGTGGAACAGCATCCGAGACAGGCCCGGCCCGAGCCGCTGGCGCGTGAGTTCGAGCAAGCCGAATTGCGAGATGCGCCCAAGCTTGGAGCGCGCCCGGTCGTCGGCCAACGCCTGGCCGAAGGCGCGTTCGACTGCGCGCCGCGAGCCTGCGCGCTGCATGTCGATGAAGTCGCAGACGATGATGCCGCCAAGATCGCGCAGGCGAATCTGACGGGCGATCTCGGGCGCGGCCTCGAGATTGGTCTTGAGCGCGATCTCTTCGAACTCGAACCCCTCCGAGCGCGTCATGCCCGAGTTGACGTCGATCGCGACCAAGGCCTCGGTCTGATCGAAAACGATCGAGCCACCCGAGGGCAGTTCGATGCGCCGCGAGAAGATACGTTCGAAGTCCTGCTCGACGCCGTAAGCGTGGAAAAGGGGCCGCGCTCCGTCGTGGAGTTGGATGCGATCGAGATCCTCAGGTGTCATCAGGCGCGCCGTGAATTCGCGCACGCGCTGGAAGACTTCCGGATCGTCGACGATCACCGCTTCGGTCGAGGAGTTGAACAGGTCGCGAACCGTGCGAATGGCGACATCGGACTCTTCGTACAGCGGCGCGGGGCCGCGACCGAGCGCGCACGA
>JAYUUV010000089.1:0-8751 GCA_043754695.1 Planctomycetota bacterium | reverse complement strand
CGCGGTGCGCCGCGTGCTCGCACCCGGCGGTCTGGTCGCGATCAGCGTGCCGGCCTATCCCTGGCTGTTCGCCAACAACGATGTGGTGGCCATGCACCGCCGGCGCTACACGCGCGCGATGCTCGCCACTGCGCTCGAAGGCGCCGGGTTCGAGATCGTTCGCAACACGTACGCGAACGTGCTGCTCACGCCGCTGATCATTCCGCTTGCGCTGTTCGGCAAGGCGATCGAAGCGACAATCCTGCGCGGCCGAACTTCGCGGCACACGAACCTGAGCTGGCCTTTGCCGCGCTTCGCGCACAGCGCGCTGGCGAAGATCTTCGCGGCTGAGTTGCTGTTCACGAAGCGCTTCGACGCGCCCTTCGGCCACTCGATCGCCGCGTTCGCGCGACGCAGGTGATCAAGCGCCGGGCAAGGGTAGTTCCTTCGGGCCGGCGCAGGCGACGCGCGCTTCGCCCGCGACTCGTATGTCGGCAAACCTGCGGGACCGAAGGACCCAAAAATCCGCAGGATTCGCCGCTCGGTGAACTGCAGTCCTTCAGCTCTTGCCCGCCAGGATTCGATCAAGCTCGGACACTAGAGCCGGTAGGTTCGTGCGCACGATCTGCCACAACACATCCTCCTCCACACGGTCATAGGCGTGGATGAGGCGGTTGCGCGTGCTGATGATGTTGGTCCAGGGTATTGAACTCATTTTTTCCCGAGCATCGGGAGGAACCCGTGTTGCGGCCTCTCCGACGATTTCGACGAGTCGCGTCAGACCGAGGTTGAGCAAGCGATCCTGGCTGAGGTCCTGGCGCGATCGTTTCGCAGCGATTGCAGCGGCCTCCGCCGCATGATCGCGCATCTGCTGCAACGTGATCCGCAGATCATGCTGCGACATACAGCGTCTCGGCCTTCGCCATGACCTCAGCGCGGAAGTAGTCGCTCAGAAATCCAGGCGTGTTGAGGTCCGCTTTTCGGCCGAGCAGCCGCGACAGCTCACGTTCCATGGCGAAGAACTCCCAGCCCGGAGTGCGGCCGGTCTCGAACTCGACCAGCACGTCCACATCGCTCTCGGGCCTGAAGTCGTCGCGCAATACTGAACCGAAAAGCGCGAGCCGTCGGATGCCGTTGCGACGGCAGAACTCCGCGATCTGTTCTCGATCGATCGGAATCCTGGCGCCCATGCCAGGTATCAAATCACCCGTCACAGGGCGAGGCAAGCCTACCTGCCTCGGGGATAGCTCACGCTGACTGCTAGGGCGCGGGCGAATGGTCTGTTGCCGCGCGAATTGTCCTAGCGTTCACTTGAAAGCATGGCAGATGATCGCCGCGTTCGCGCGGCGCAAGTGATCAGGCGCCCGGCAAAGGCACTTCCTTCGAGCCGCGCACGCGCAGCTTGTAGCGCTCGCCGAGCGCCTTGAGCGAAAGGTTCGCTTCGACGAAATTCTCGAAGTTCTTCCTGGCCAGCGACTCTTGGATCGAGGCGACGTCGCCGGGAGTCAGTTTAGCGGCCGGAGGTTCGCGCTGGCCGAGCGCGCGCACCAGGTAACTGTGCGTACGCGTGCGATCCTGTTGAACCGCGGACACGGCATCGGCGGGCAGGTTGCGCAAGAATCCATTGAAGCGGATGAACTCGTGCGTGGACTTCGAAGCGTCAGGATCGTTGTTCTGCTCCGTCGAGGTCAACCAGTCGCGCCGCTCGACGGAAAGTCCCTGGGCTTCGGCCGCGGCCTTGAACGCCGCTTCGTCGGCCTTGGGATTCTGATCGGTCGCGCCCGCTTCGGGCTTGGGGAAGCTGTCGCGCACCAGCGTCAGCTTGGCCACGGCCAGCTCCTGCGACTTCTGCTTGAGCCACTCGGCGGTAGCTTTTTCGGCAACCTTTTCGAAGGGCGGCGCCGCGTTCGCGTTCTTCTCCAGGACGCGCGGGAACGTGATCCCCGTGCGATCGATGGCGACATCGGCGCCGAAATCGTCCTTCTGCGTCCCGGCGATCGAGCGCGCCATGAATGGGCCGCCCAAGTCCGCCAGCGCCGTCCACTCAGCGTCGGTCTTCGCGCCATCGCTGGCGCGATACGTGAGCCCCATGGCGCCGGCTTCCGCCGCGAGGTCGATGGTTTCGCCCGCCGCCTTGCGCGCCTTGATGTCCGCGACCCAGGCGCGGAAGGCGTTGACCACGAGTGCTTCCTGCTTGGCGGTCGCGCTGACTTCTTCGTAGGAGCTGATCAGCCGATCCTTGCCTTCGGATTCGGGCAATCCCTCGGGCAGCGGGGTCGCGCGCACGAAGCGCACGCTGGAGTACTGGTTGTAGTAGTCCTTGGCGATCTGCTCGGCGTCCTTGTCCGCGGCCAGCGGGAACTTCGCCAGCAGCCCGGCCGCCGCGTTGTCCGCGCCGAAGCGATAGGCGATCAACTCCGCGGCGTTCGACGCGGGCAGGAAGTCGGCCATGAACTGCGCGCGCTTGTCGGGGATGGCCTCGTACCAGGCTTTCAAGCCGGCCTCGTCGAGTTGCGCCGCCTTGGCCTCGGCATCGAAGCGTGCGTGGTCGAGTTCGATCAGGTCGAAGGCGTACTGCGGATGCTGTTTCTTCCACTCGCCCTCGATCAGGCTCGTATCGGCGACCAGCGTCGCGCCGCGCAGGAATCCGTGGTAGCGCTCGATGCGAAGCTTGCGCTTGAGCACGCTCTCGAACACAGGCGCCGAGACGCGCGAGTTGGTCAGGATCGTCTTGTAGAACTCGATGCTTTGGAAGGCAGGGCAGATGCCGGGGAAACCCGAGATCACCGCGCGCTTGAGGTCCTCGGTCGAGACTTCGATGCCAGAGCGCCGGGCAAGTTCGTCTAGCAAGAGATCGCTGGCCAGTTCGTCGTCCTCGAAGCGGCTGGCCTGCTGGCCGAAGACGCTGCGGAATTCATCCTCGCGGCGTTTCTCGTCCATGAACTCGTAGGCGGACCACGTCTTCTTGCCGACGACCGGGCCGTCCCAGGTCACGTCGTCGGTGCTCGACGGCCGCCGCCCTACCGAACTCATCAACTGCTCGCCGACCGTGAAGATGACCAGGATGAAGATCGTCAGGCCGAGCAAGAAGAGGAAGCGCAGCTTGCTCGTGCCCTTGGGGACGAGAATGACGTCATCGTCGTGCTCGCCCTGCGGACGTGTCGGTTCGGGGCCGTGTTGCTCGGGACCGGGATGCTTGGCTTGATTGGACATGCTGCTGTGCCGCCCCCTGGGGCGGATGGCGAAAAAGGTCCCGAACGAAGGCCTTCGGGGTGTCGCCGGGGGCGAAGAGTGTAGGTGCGCCTCTGGCTCTACCGCAACCGCGCAGGCCGTTCGGTGGCCTGGCTCAGGAATCCCGGACCAATTCGGCGTCGCGCGGCAGATCCGCGAGGTCCGCCAGACCGAACGTGTCGAGGAACTTGCGCGTGGTGCCGTAGAGCAGCGCGTGACCGGGATCGTCGGATCGCCCGGCGATCTTGACCAATCCGCGATCGACGAGCGCGCGCAGGATCGGACCGGCCTGGACGCCCCGAACGGCCTCGATTTCGGCCTTGGTGACCGGCTGGCGGTAGGCGACGACCGCCAGGGTCTCGAGCGCGGCCGGGCTGACCTTGTCCTCGCGGCGAGCCTTGGAGAAGCCCGCCACCACGTCGGCCATGTCGGGAGCGGAGAAAATCTGCCAGCCGCCGGCGATGGCGACCAGTTGGAAGGGCAAGCCGGAATTCACAAGTCGCAGCGAGACGCGGTCGATGGCCGCGGCGACGTGGGCCGGGGTCGTGTGCCCCAGGCCGTCCGCGATGCGCGCATTGGAAAGCGGTTCCGACGAGGCAAAAAGAACGGCGGCAACGGCGCGTTCGAGTTGATCCTCGGACCAATGCGAAGACTCCTGCGCCCCGTCGGCGGCAGCCTCGGCCTGGGACGGCTGCCCGGCGGCAGTCGCGGATTCGGAGTTCTGCTCCGCCTCGGCGTGGGGATCGACCGTGGGCTCGACCGTAGCGATCTCCTCGCTGGTCTCCAGGCTCGAATCGGGTTCGCTGCGCATCATGAAAAGAGCTTCGCGCAGTGCCGTCGCGGGGTCAAGCAATTGATCCGGCTGAACGCAGCGCTTTCTCCGATCGGATCAGCGCCTGGCTGCGGTCTGCAGCAGGCTCGCGCGGCAGAGTTTGAGGGTCAAGAGCGCGTAGGAAGTCGCCAGCACCGGCTCGCTCTCCCACCAGACACCGTCCACGTTGGCCCAAGCGCCATCGGGTTGCTGCAGGCGCAGGAGACGCGAGCTGAGTTCGCTCGCCCAGTCGTGGCTCACGCCGTCCGCGGTCACCAGCTTGTCCTGGCTGAAGGTGGTCAAGGTCCGGGCCACGACGAAGTAGTAGTAGAAAAGGCCCTGGGTGCCCGACTGGAAACCCGCCTGGCCATAGCGCCGCGTCAGGTCCGGATTGCGGTCAGGCGTGTACCAGGCGGTCAGGGCGGCCCGGGCGCGCATGGCAACCTGCTGCTCGGGAGCAAGATCGAAGTACACGAACGGCAGCAGATCGTCGTAGGAGAAGGGCCCGATTTAGCTGGCGCTGTGCGATGGATTCAAGGCGCGCGTTCGCGCGGGCGGGCGCAGCGGATTCTGCGTGCTCTGTGAAAGGAACTCGAGCGCCTTGCGCTGGCCCGCCTGCGCCGGCGGCGTGTCCTGGAGCAACTTGCCTGCGATCGCTGCGCTGCGCGCCGCGGGGACTTCGCCGGCCTTCGTCGAATCGACGTAGGACTCCGGCGCCATGTGGTGGTAGTTGAAGAGTTCTGCCGCGGCGAGCGCCTTGCTCAACTCCGGCCAGTCGTCGCGCTTGCCCTGCGTGCGCAACGCGCGCGCGCTGACACCCGAGGTATAGACCGCCAGTCCGCGCGCGGGATCGTAGATGCCGCCGTCCTCGCGAGTGTTGGAAATCAAGTAGCGCCCGGCGCGCTCGGCCCCCGTCGCGTCCAGGAAGCGCGGCTCGCCTTCGCACAGGCTCCACATCGCCATCGCCGAAATGGCCACATCGCAGACGTCGCGGTCGCCGGTGTGGGCGAAGGCACCGTCCTCGCGTTGCCGACCGCGCAACCAGCCGGCGCCGCGCTGCAGCATGGCATCGACGGCTTCGACGGAGACCAGCGGCTGCTTGTGGACTTGCGGCGGATCTTGGGTCGGAACGCAGCGCGGTGCCAGCAGCAGGATCGAGCTCAAAAAGGAAATCACGACGGCTTCCTATTGTTTTGCGCGACGAAAAATCGCGGTGATAGGCGTGCCCACGGGAGGTACTGCTTTCTCGTTCGAGTAGTAGACCGTGTCGTCGATGCCGTCGATCTGGCTGGTCTCCAGGATGCTCGAGGCGTCGTGATAGGTCGTCACCAGACTCTTCACGTAGTCCGCGGCGTAGGTCGGCGCATCCGTGCTGCTGGGCGCCTGCTGGAGGAACGATCCGGCGAAGAGCCAGGGGCTGCGCGGCATCGACTGCTTCGTTTTCTCGTCGTAGATCCAGTCCTCGGCGCGCGCCACTTGCTGCTTGCCGGCTGCGTCTTTCCAGCGCACTTCGATCTCGACCGGATCTCCGGTCGGCGGTTTGTAGGCATCGGCCGTGCCGAATTCGACCGGCGTCCCCGGTGCGAGTTCGAGCGCCAGAAGTCCGGCGTGCAATCCGCGCGGAATGCAGTCGAGCACCACGACGGCCTCGTGCGTCTTGCCCTGCGGCGCACAGGCGAAGACCTCGACCAGACCGCTTTGCATGTTGACCCAGCCTGAGACTTCGAGCTTGTGTTCGGCGGCGAAGTAACGCACGCCCATGCTGCCCAGCAAAGCCTGGAACTGCTGATCGGCTTGCGAACTCGACGCGCCAGGTGCGGACGTGGGCTGCGCGATTTCAGTGGGCGCGGGCTTCGTCGCCGCGGCGGGATTCTCGTGCACAGCGTCCGCGGTGTGGCAGGCGAATGCACAGGCCAGCGCGCAACCTGCGACGAAACTGCGAAGAACAGCGGACTTGTTCGGGCTCATTTCGAAACTCCGGGCTGCGGCGGCGGCGTCTTCGCGGGCATCGCGAAGCGGCAAACGTACTGGTTCGTCGGCGAGAGATCCATGTAGTCGCAGCCCTGGAATCGCCCGCGGAAGAGCCGGTTGTATTCGCCGTGGCTCGCCGTGTCGTAGACCCAAGGCAGGACCCATTCGTAGTGGCCGGTGCGCGCGATCAGTTGATCCTTCGTGCAGCCGGCAAGCGCGCGGTACCAGTCCTGATAGTCGGCAAGATCTCCACCGGCGGCGCGCGCGGCGAGCAACGCTTGTTTCCACGTGCAGGGCTGCTCCGCCGCGAGATTGACCTTCGCGCCGGGCGCGGAATACACGCCTGCTGCGCCGGCCCGCGCTGCCGCCGGCGCGCCCTCGACAGCAGGCGTGCGCAGCGCCTCTTCCGTCGAGGCGAAGACCGTGTTGACGATCGTGAAGCGCGGATAGACCTCGCGCGCTTTGCCCACGGAAGCTCCGAGGAACTTGAAGGTCGCTTCGTGCAGAGCCAGCGGGATCGGCGTCTCCTTTCCGAGCACGACGTCCATGCGGCCGGCCTCGACCTTGACGCGCTGCGCTTCGCTCCACACGGCGTCGCCGCCCTGGGGCGAAAGGTAGATCTTGAATTCGACCTCGAACTCGCCCTTCAGTTTTTCGTCGCGCGTTCCGGGCAGGAAGCCCTCGAAGCGCACTCCGACGCGCGGTTCCTTCACTGCGTCCGCGGCCGGCGGCTTCGGCGCGGGATCCTGCCTTGCTTCGCAAAAGGCCACGGGCAGCGCCGCGATCAAGCCGAACGCCAAAAGGACTGTATTCATGCTCATCGTTGTGTACCTCGCTCTTTGCCTCGCGCGCGCCAGCGCTGGGCTTGTGCGCGCATGAATTGCAGATCGTCCTGCGTGCCTGCGCCGCTCGAGCGGTTCGCGATGCTGGCGGATTGATGGTAAGCGCCTTTCCAGGCGGAGGCGTGTTCGAAGCGCCACATGCGGTAGAAGCGATCGAGCAGTTCTGCGCCGGGACGACTGGGATCCGGTCGCGCGTATTCGGGCCCGAGACCTAGTTCAACACCGGCACCGAAGTAGCCTTCGTTTTGCAGCGCACGCAGCAGATTTGCCGCTTCGAGAAGCTGCGCATCGCCTTCGCGCTTGAGTTCGTCGGCCTCGCGCAAGCTCGCTTCGGCCAGACGGCTGGAGTGGCATTGCGTGCAGATCGCGACCATCTCCGCGCGGCGGCGCGCGAAGTCGTCGGCGGATAACTCGCGCGTCCTGAACGCGGAAGGAGTGCCCGCGAAAACCGCGCCTGCGCCGCTTGCGCCAAGCGTGAGGCCGAAGCCGTCGTCGTGGCGGCCCGCCGGCTGGTGACAGCTCGCGCAGGTCGGTGCGAAGCGTTTGTCCTGGGCGACAAGTTGCAGCGCGCCGTGTTTCGAAAGTCGATAGGCGAGGTCCTGCGGATAGTCGGCGCCGGTGTGGCACACGGTGCAAGCCTCGGGCCGCTTCGCTTCGCGCGCGTCGAAGGTGTGCGCGACATGGCAGTAGTTGCAATTGCCATGGCTACCGTCGGATTGGCGCTCGCCGATGCGATGGCAACTGACGCAAGCAGCGCGGGCTGCGGGCGGCGTCGAGGCGAACAGCGCGGAGGCGAAAAGCGTCTCCTCGGCGTGGGCGTGCTTGGAGTTTTCGAACTGCGCCGCGGCCTGGTCGTGGCAACGGGCGCAGATCGTGGGCGCGACCTTCCCGCCCTCGCGAAAAATCGTCGAGTGGTTCGTGCCATGACAGTCGGCGCAACCGACCTGTTTTCCGGCGTGGGCGCTGGCGCGCCATTGCTCGACTTGCAGCGGCTGCAAAGTCGCGTGGCAACTTTCGCAGCCCAGCGCCTGCTTCTCGCGGCTCGCTGGATTGCGCACATCGGCGGGGTCGCCTTCGCCGGAACGCGATTGCCAGGTCGCGTTCCAACGGTAAACCGTCTCGCGAATCATGAACGCGCAGGCGGTCGCGTCGATGCGCGGCGCGCCGCCGGCGACGTCCGACCAGACGGCATCTGAACCGCGCAGCGAAGCGAGCAGGTTCATGATCGGAGCCAGGGGGCGAGTCAGCTCCGCCAGCAGCGCCGCTTCGTTGGAAGTGCGATAGTGATCGAGCACCGCGACGTTCAGCAGCAAATCGTAGAGCGGCGCGGCGAACAACTTGCCCGCCGGCACCGCGTTGGCGATCGAGGGCTCTCCCCCGCCGCCGGCCAGCGCCGCTGCATAGGCCGCGCGCAAATCGAATCGACCTCCGGCCAGCGTTGCAAGTCCGCTCGGGAAATGGTCGCCTGCGTTTTCCGCCGAGGCGTTCGTGCCGTGCAGGAATCCAAACGCGCGTTGAATCGGCGGCGAGGCATTCGTAGCGAGTAGTCCAGGCGACGCGCCGGCCGACCGCGAGGACGAAAGCCATTCGCGCGCGCGCGCGGCACGCTGGACGTCCGTCCCGCGCACGGAATCGTCGAGTGCACCGAGCACCAGCCAAGTCACAGCGCTGGAATCGTCGCCGGACCCGAACGAACCATCCGTGTGCTGCAAGCCGCCCAAACGCTCGCGAAGCACGTCGATTCTCGAAAGCTCGACCCGCAGCGACGCTGACAACAGCGAGCGGATGGCGAGCGCCTCGCAGGCGATGTCGGCGTTGCTCGGATTCGATTTCGAGAGCGACTGCGCTGTCGCATCGAGCAGCCATTCCGCTGAGCCGCCGGCGCGGGCTTGGCCGCCGCGCGCCGCCCAGGCCGCG
>JAYUUV010000088.1:0-2435 GCA_043754695.1 Planctomycetota bacterium | reverse complement strand
GCCCGGCATGTAAAAAACGGCGGCGGATTACCGGGGACGTTGACGAATTGCCATCGACAGAGCGGCGCCGGGTTGGTCGCTTGCGCACCAGACGGCGTGCAGGGCGGTACGCGCGTGGCGAAAGTTGGGGAGCAGGATCGCGTCGCCGGCTTCGAGCAGCCACATGTGGCCGGCGTCGGCCAAGAGCCCGAGGAATTCGGGCGAGTAGTTGACGAAGCTCGCGAAGACGCCGCAGCCAGGTGAGGTCAGCTCGGCCGAGATCCATTTCTTGTCGCGCGAGCGGCGTGCGCTGCGCGCGAAGGTGCGAATGCCGCCGAAGTGCTCGTCGACGATCCACGGCGCCGCGCCCGCTTCGAGCGCGGCTACAAACTCGCCCGTGTGCCGCACGAGATCGGCGGTGCACAGCGCGAGCCAGACCGTCGCTCCGCTCAGTTGCACGTAACACACGCCGCGCTGACGCGTGCGCGCTGGTTCATGAAACGAATCGTGGTGCAGCAGCGCACCGCCTTGCGGCGAATTCCAATAGGCGATGTGCTGCGTCAACAGGACTTTCCCTCCGCTAAGGCGCTCGAGCAGCGCCATGTGGCCGCGCGATTTTGCCAGCGAATCCGCGAACGGCAGGCAGCGTCGCGCAATCGTGCTGACGCGGGTGTGGGCGTTGCGATCGGAGCTTGCATCGTCGTCGCCCTCGGCGCCGAAAGAGAAACGGATGCGGCCGGAAAGATTCGTCGTCGGCGAAGTCAGCGTCGCGCTTTTGATCCACGCCCGCGGAAGTTCGTCGGCCTCTCCTACGAAGTACTTCTCGAGATCGCGCTCCGGATCGTCCTGCAAGCCGACGCGTTCCGTTTCGAGCGCGCGCGAATCGAGGAACTTTTTCAGCGATCTCGGCTTGCGCAAGTCGCGCAGCAGGCCGGAGATCTCCTTGATCGATGCGCTCTCGCGTTCCACGAGCCGCGCTGCCCAGCCGGGCAAGACGATCGGCCGTGCACTTCGCCAACGCCGCAGCCACGCCGCCTCGCGAGCTGCGGCCGGCGAACGCCGTGGGGGCAGTTCCGCGACCGACAACAGCGGCCTTCCAAAGCGCGAGAGCTCCACGATTCGTCCGGCGCGCTTGCGCAACAGTTTCAAGTACTGAGGATCGTCGCCCTCCCGATACGCCACAAGTTCGCGCGCGCCCGGCGAGTGGTCGCGATCCGACGCTGCGAGAATGGCTTCGAGCAGCCCGCTCGCCGGCTCACTTGTCGTCGAACTTCGGAGCTGCATACTTCGCGGCCGGATCGACGCGCGCCGCGTAAGCGGAATTCCAGGTCGAGGCGAAGAACGAATCGAGTTGCGAACCGACTTGCTTGCCCTCGACGATCACGCCCAGGTTGCGGCTGTTGGTGAAATAGTCGCGCTCCCAATTGCTCGTGCCGATCCAGGCGCGCTGCGCGTCGACCACCACGTATTTCGCGTGCGAAACACGGGCAAACGGGATGTAACCGCCCGACCATTGCGGAATCGTCGTCAAACGCACTTCGACGTTTTCGAGCGGCTCCAGGCTCTGCAGGCCCTCGATCGTGCCCGCGCGTTTGGACCAGTCGGCGCACAACAGCTCGACCTTGACTCCGCGCGCGGCGGCGCGGCGCAGGGCGGCTTCGAGCGTGTCGAAATAGGTCTTGTCGCGCGCGAGCGTGCGGTAGCTCATCACCTGCACACGCACACTCGCGCGCGCGCTGTCGATCAAGTCGGCGATCTTCGACAGCTCCCACAACTTCGCATCGGGCAGCATGCTTTGCGGACTGAACACAGGCGTGAGTTCGAGCCCGCTCTCGCCTGAGCCGAGGTGCACCGGGAAGTTGTAGCCCTGCGGCGCGAGCGAGGCCGGCACAAGTTTTTCGCCGCCGGCAAAGGCCCAGTCGAGCGCAAAGACGTCGTTCACCGCGCGCGCGACCTCGGGCTGCACGACTCGCACGCCCAGTTCCTGGATGTGCTCGAGCGAACGCCAATCGAAGTTCTGGCTGCCGATGAAGACTTCCTCTTTGTCGACGACGAAGTACTTGGCGTGCAGGATGCCGTGGGTCGTGTCGCTGAGGTCGAGGATGCGCAGCTCGAGTCCGGTGAGCGCCTTCAAGCGCGCGACCATCTCCGGATACGTGGTCGTGAATTTCTTCTCGAGCAAGAAGCGCACTTTCACGCCGCGCGCGGTCGCTGCTTCGAGCGCCGCCATCACGCTCTCGAGCTTGCTGCCCGGCGAGGAGCAGGCGTAGAACTCGCCGAAGTCGAGCGTCCGCGCGGCGTGCCCGATCATCTCGGTCCAGACCACGTCGGCATTGCGGATCTCGGGATGATCGAGCGTCGTCTCGAGCGGGGCGCTCTCCACCAGTTCGAATGCCTCAGGGTGGAGCACACCCGTCGTGGGCGCTGACTTTGGCGGAGCCGTCTGAAGCGCGAGC
>JAYUUV010000087.1:0-29986 GCA_043754695.1 Planctomycetota bacterium | reverse complement strand
GCACGGTCGCCTGCAAGTCCGAGAACAGCGTCCCGGTCGGCAGCTTCCGCACCTGGGTCAAATACACCGAAAAGGGCCGCTTCCCCAGCGTCAAGCGCCACTTCGCCGTCCTGCGCTGCAACCACTGCACCAAAGCCCCGTGCGTCACGATCTGCCCCGTCAACGCGCTCGAGAAGCGCCCTGACGGAATCGTCGACATCGACCGTGGCGCGTGCATCGGCTGTCGCGCCTGCATGCAAGCCTGTCCCTACGACGCGATCTATCTCAACGAGGACACCGGCGCCGTCGAGAAGTGCCACTTCTGCGCGCACCGCATCGAGCAAAACCTCGAGCCCGCCTGCGTAATCGTCTGCCCCGAGCAAGCCATCATCGTCGGCGACCTTCACGACCCCGCATCGCGCATCTCCCAAATGGTCGCCCAAAACGTGACCCTCGTCCGCCGTCCCGAGCAAAAGACCGGCCCCAACGTCCACTACCTCGGCGTCGAGCCCTTCTCCCTGATCCCCGGCGCCGCCGAGCGTCCGAGCACCTACATCTGGAGCGAGCGCCCCGACATGATCGCCGAGCCCTGGCCCAGCGAAGCCGCCCCCACCGAGCCCGACCTGCGCACGGTCCTCGACGTCGGCCACAAAGTGGAGTGGGGTTGGCCCGTCGCGCTCTACCTAGTCACCAAAGGTCTCGCCGCCGGAGCCGCGATGCTCGCGCCATTCCTGGTGGGATTCGGCATCACCGAAGGCTCGTTCGCCGAGCGTTGGCTGCCTGAAATCCTGGCGCTGGTCTTCACCTCGATCACGACGTTCCTATTGGTGGAAGACCTGCACCGTCCGCTGAAGTTCCTGACGCTTCTCACGCGCCCCAACACGAAGAGCTGGCTCGTTCGCGGCGCATGGATCCTTATCGCGTTCAGCACGTTGACCGCCGCGATTCTCGCAGCGCACTGGTTCGGCCAAGACAACGCCGCGAAGTACATGCGCGCGTTCAACGTCCCGCTCGGTGCCGCCGCCGCGATTTATACCGCGTTCCTATTCAGGCAATGCGAGGGACGGGATCTGTGGCAAGAGCGGAGTCTGCTGCCGCATTTGCTCGTGCAAGCGATCCTGTGTGGAGCGGCGGCGATTCTTCCATTCGCGCAGCCGGCGGGCGATCTGGTGTTGTGGCTCGGGATCTCGATCGCGTTGCACGGGATCTTCATGACTCACGGGCTCAAGGCGAAGCACGTGAGCCTGAACGCGCGGCAGGCGACGGGGTACTTGCCGATTGTGCGGATGGGGAGGATTGGGAGTCCTTATTTGTTGGGTATGGCACTTGGGACTGCGGTGCCGGTGGCGTTGTTGGCGTTTTCGATGTTGCAGCGGGTTGCGGGGATTGCGCCGGGACTTCACGGTGCAGCTGCGATTTCGATCCTCGCGGGGTTGTTCTTCTACAAGTACGCGTACGTGAGGGCGGGGCAGTTGCCGCCGTTGTCGTGAGCGATGTCAACCCCATACAAGTCGTTGGAAGGGCGCACGCCAAGTTGTCAGACTCATCCCGCGACCGTGTCGCTTTGGGCTGGCCAGTTGGCTACATGTTCGTGCCTCCCTAGGTTGACGGGGCTCTTGACGAATCCATGTATGTTCCCCGCGTCGCAACACAGCCATTGAAAGTTCTCTTTCGAATTTCTGGAGGGGTCAGCGCAGTAGTGGTGCCGATTCTCCTGCTCATTGTGGGCATCACCACAAACTGTCAAAAAGCGGCTCCCACCCTTGAGGACATTCGCGCCGCTGCCGAGCGCGGCGACGCGGATGCACAGAACCGCTTGGGAAGTCGATACCGGGACGGGGAGGGAGTGCCCATTGATGATGCGGAAGCGGCCAAGTGGTTCCGACGGTCAGCTGAACTGGAAAACTCCGATGGACAACTCAACTTGGGATATGCGTACTCTACGGGACGAGGGGTCGGGAAAGACGACATCCAGGCAGTTGCATTTTTTCGACTGGCCGCAGAGCAAGGCGATTCAATCGCGGAATATGACCTTGGGGTCTGCTACGAGACGGGTTCGGGTGTTGTTCAGGACCACATTGAGGCTGTGGTTTGGTTTCGTAGGGCGGCAGCGCAGAAGAATGGGGACGCGGAGAACGCCATGGGAAATGCCTATCGATTGGGAAATGGTGTGACGCAGGATTACAGTTACGCCTTAGAGTGGTATCACAAGGCCGCAGAACAGGGCTTGCCGTACTCGCTTTATGCGCTTAGTGAATTCTCAGAACACGGCTTGGGGGTACCTCAGGACTATGTTGAAGCACACAAATGGGCGAACCTTGCAGCGTCGAGGGCTTCAGGCGCCGATCAGAAAGTTTTTGCTGCTGCACGGGATCGTTTAACTAATAACCTCAACAGCGCCGATCTGGCTGACGCCCAGAAAAGAGCCCGTGATTGGTCGCAAACTTTCCTGACGCGCACCAAGCACTAACTTGGGTAGTAATATACTTGACTCAACCGATGGCGCTGGCGTAGGCCGCGAGGGCCATGGGCAAGCCGTTCAGCCATCCCGTCTCTTGCCGCGCCGTTCGGCGCTCTAGGGGACCAACGTGCGCCATCCGACTCCACATGAACGGTTCCACGCCTTCGTGTGCGGACGGTCCCGACGCCAATGGAGGAAACGCTAAATGGTGATATTCAAAGCGTTCTTTGATGAGGCCGGAATCCACGGCTCGGCCCAATGGTCGGTCGCCGCTGGCTACATTTCAACAATTGACAGGTGGGATAAGTTCACAGTCAAGTGGCTACGCACATTGAAGCCGTTTGGGCTCGCCTCGTTCCACATGACCGATTGCGAGTCCCTTGCAACCTGGCACACACGTACCAATAATGGGCAGAAGCCACTTTCCGATCCGGTTCAGACTGTCTACGCCAACCTCGGGATTGAGGGGCGGGAAAGATTGGTGTCGCTGCTCTCTGCAATTGTGGCAGAGAACACAGACATGGGAGTAGGAACACTAATTCCGAAGCAGGCTTATGATGCGCTAGTTATTCCTATCGCAAAGAAAGCACAATACACACAGGCCAACGCGGACAAGGCCTACCCAATGTGCAGCATCGGTGCCGTGAATGGCGTTTCGTTCTTCGCTGGCGTGCGCGGAATTCCTCACTCCGACATTGAAATAATGTTCGCTGAGACATCCGCAGGCAATGAAATGCAGAAGCGGACTATTAGGCAGATGTGCGAAATGCGTGGATTCCCCGAGCCTACTTGGCGCCCTATCGCAGACTTCCCGCCTCTCCAATCTGGCGATATGCTCGCGTGGGCTCTGGCCCATTACGGAGGCGACCTAAAAGCCAAGTGGCGCGACAGGCACCATGCGCTTCGCCACGATGTGGCCGTCCAGCCGGTAGAGCGACACAAGATTGAAAACATCGCCGAATGGATGGTCGGCTATATCGACCGCAATTTCAAAGACGGCCGACTCCCCAAGAAACGGAAACCCACAAGATGAGCCCCCAATCCGAAGCTCCCCAAACCCTGCTCGAAGCCGTCTCCTACTTCGCGGACCAAGACGTAGCCCTGAGCTCCGTCGCGGCCCCGCGCTGGCCGGACGGCCTTCCTACTTGCCCCAAGTGCCAGGGCAAGGCGGCTACCTTTCTGCCTACCCGCCGCCTATGGAAGTGCAAGGCCAAGAGATACCGTACCAGGCTCAACTTCGACTCCGCATGGAAGCATCTAGTTGCCTCCAGACTGTCGTAGTTGTGTCTGGTCCGGTCGCTTGATGACCCCGGTATGGAGTCCATGAGCCGCACTGCTGCTAGGTCTATCTCCGCGTCCGCGTTGATCACCCCGATCAAGTGGGCTCGAGATCCAGAGATGTGAGGTGCACTGCCACTCCGGCACGAAACCGATCCGAACTGTCCCTACCGTGACTGGGACTCTTGGGTCTTTGCCTGTTTTTTCACAGCGTGCACTTTGTTCCGAAGCCACCAGACCTCAAGTTCCAGCGCCCTGAAGTCCGGGAACTCCTCGCCGGTGATTACGGCAGCCTTCGTGACATTGACCCCGTTGACGTGTTCACTTCTCATAATGAACGAGAAGGGGCTGCCGTCCTTGTTGCCTGGCAAGGAAGCAGTACCGTCCGCAGCTCGAGGAAGTTCGACCAATCTGTTGGCGTCAACTAGTTCCTTCAAGATTCGGTCGCGATCGACGTCGCGGCGCTCTCCAAGCACACTTTCCGCCTCGAGAAGCTGGCCGAGAGTCGCTCCGGCGTACTTCTGCTCAAGCGATTGATCACCGTTCTCGGCCGGCTTTGCGGGAGTTGGCTTGTCAGCCATGTCAGTGGGCGACGGTTCACTCACAGGAGGCTGCACGTTGATAGGTTCCGGCTCTTGCACAGCGGCTCGCGATGGCCCTGCCGTCGCCGGTGATAGCAATTCGCTCTTCGCCCCTGTGCCGAAGGTCGGCACGTCCCGTGACTCGTTCGCCGCTTTGGCCGTCGTGGTCGTCAGGTCGAGAGCTGATATCAGCAGTGCCGCCCCGACACCCCCGGCTGCCAAGATCGCGACTAGAAGAAATGTTCGGCTCGCCATGATTGCCCGCCGATTGTAGCCGTCCGGCGATTCAAGCCGCGCACGGCTGGATTGAAATCGATTCCGAATCCATTGCCACTCAAGAGGCCGAGGTCGCCACTGGGCTACTCACAAGTCTGGCCGACGCGCGCCCCTCCACTCGTATACTCCCCCACGCAATGCCCAAGCACGACTCCCTCCCGCTCAGCGTCACGCCCCTCGAGTCCTTCCCTCCCATGGCTCAGTGGGACGACTGGGTCGCCCTCGACGCCACAGCCTGGCCCAAACGCGTCGAACGCCACTACACGCTCGTCCCCACAACCTGCTTCAACTGCGAAGCCGCCTGCGGCCTTGTCGCCTACGTCGATCAAGCCACCTGGAAGATCGAAAAGCTCGAGGGCAACCCCCACCACCCTGGCTCGCGCGGGCGTAACTGCGCCAAGGGTCCGGCGACCAAGAACCAAATCGACGACCCGCAGCGCATTCTCTATCCGCTGAAGCGCTCTGGACCACGCGGCTCCGGCAAGTTCGAGCGCACGACTTGGGATGAAGTCCTCGACGTCTTCGCTGCGAAAATTCGCAAGGCTCTGATCGAGGATCGCCGCACCGAGGTCATGTATCACGTCGGCCGGCCCGGGCACGACGGCTACATGGATCGCGTGCTGCAAAGTTGGGGCGTTGACGGGCACAACAGTCACACCAACGTTTGCTCGGGCGCGGCACGACTTGGGTATGCGCTTTGGACCGGCGCGGATCGGCCTTCGCCGGATCATGAGAACTCGAAGATGATGCTGCTGCTCTCTTCGCACCTCGAGACCGGGCACTACTTCAATCCGCACGCGCAACGGATCATCGACGCGAAGATGAAGGGCGCGAAGCTCGCGGTCGTCGATGTGCGGCTTTCGAATACGGCGTCCATGGCGGATTGGTGGCTGGCGCCGTTTCCGGGCACCGAGGCGTTCATGCTGCTCGCGTTTGCGCATGTCATCCTCGAGGAAAATCTCTTCGATCGCAGCTTCGTCGAGAGCTGGGTGAACTGGCGCTCGTTCCTCACCAACGTCGAGCCGAAGGCACCGGAAACCTTCGAAGCGTTTGTCGCGGCACTGCGGCGGCAGTATGCGCATGCGACTCCGGAAGCGGCGGCGGTGGAGTGCGGGCTCGATGCCAAAGTGCTGCGCGAGGTTGCGCGAGCGATTGGGCAGGCGGGGAGCGCGTTTGCCTCGCATGTTTGGAGGAACGCGGCTTCCGGGAACGAAGGCGGATGGCAGGTGGCGAGGTGCCTTGAGTTTCTGTGCGTGCTCGTGGGCTCGGTCGCGGCGAAGGGCGGGACGAATCTGAATTCGTCGGACAAGTTCGTGCCGCCGCCGTTCATGAAACCGCCGCCGCAAAATGTGTGGAGCGAGCTGCTCTATCCGAAAGAATGGCCGCTTTCGCACCACGAACTCTCGTTCTTGCTGCCGCACTTCTTGAAAGAAGGGCGCGGGAAAATCGCGGCGTATTTCACGCGCGTGTACAACCCGGTCTGGACCAATCCGGACGGGATGATGTGGGAAGAAGTGCTGCGCGATGAGGCGAAGATCGAGTTGCACGCGGCGCTGACGCCGACTTGGAGCGAGACGGCGCAGTATGCGGACTATGTCTTGCCCATGGGCCTTGGCGCGGAACGCCATGACCTCATGAGTCAGGAGACGCACGCGGCGAAGTGGATCAGCTTCCGCCAGCCGGTGCTGCGCGTCGCGAAAGAACGCGCGGGCGAGAAACAGGAGTGGACGCGCGATTCCAATCCGGGCGAGGTCTGGGAAGAAGATGAATTCTGGATCGCGCTTTCGTGGCGCATCGATCCGGATGGATCGCTCGGTGTGCGCAAGTATTACGAGTCGCCGTATCGGCCGGGGCAGCGCATCACCGTCGATGAGTACTACCAGTGGATCTTCGAGAACTCCGTGCCGGGGCTGCCGGAAGAGGCGAAGAAACTCGGGATGACGCCGCTCGAGTACATGCGGCGGCATGGGGCGTTCCTCGTCGAGAAGGACACGTGGCAGAGCTACTTGAAGAAGCTCTCGGCCAAGGAACTCGAGGGCGCGACCGAGACGACGGACGGCACGGTTCAGCGCGGCGGAGCGGCGATTGGGGTCGTGGCGCAGGGCGCGGCGCGCGTGGGATTCGCGACACCTTCGCGCAAGCTCGAGCTGTGGTCGCAGACGATGGCGGATTGGGGCTGGAAGGAACACACGCTGCCGAATTACATCGAGAGCCATGTGCACCGCAAACACATGGATATCGAGAAGGGCGAGTATCCGCTGGTGCCGACGTTTCGGCTGCCGACGCTCATCCATACGCGATCGGGAAATTCGAAGTGGCTGTATGAGCTCTCGAATACGAATCCGGTTTGGATCCATCCGACGGATGCGGCGCGCATTGGCGTCGAGACTGGGGACTTGGTGCGCGTGGCGACGCGCATCGGGCACTACGTCAACAAGGTCTGGGTCACCGAAGGGATGCGGCCGGGGGTGGTCGCTTGCTCGCACCACCTTGGGCGCTGGCGTTTGTTCGACGACATGGGTTCAGAGTGGGCCACGTTCAAGGCGGTGCGCGAGGATCAGGGCGGCGGGAAGTATCGCTTCCGGCGCATCGAGGACATTCGGCCGTTCGATTCAGCCGATCCCGATTCGAAACGCGTGTGGTGGACCGACGGCGGCGTGCACCAGAATCTGACGTTCCCGGTGCAGCCAGATCCGGTCAGCGGCATGCACTGCTGGCACCAGCGCGTCACGGTGACGCGCGCGCTCGCGGAAGATCAGTACGGTGACGTGTGCGTCGACACAGTGAAGTCGATGCAGGTCTATCGCGAATGGCTCGTGAAAACCCGGCCCGCGCCAGGTCCCGGCGGATTGCGCCGCCCACTGCACTTCGCGCGCGCGGTCAAGCCGACAGCAGCGGCGTACCTGATCAAGTAGAGATACCGTACCAGGTTCGACTTCGGCGCTTTGCGCGGAGAGATACCGTACCAGGTTCGACTTCGGCGCTTTGCGCGGTGCGGGCGCGAGGTGCGGAAGTCGAACCTGGTACGGAATTCCCGACTTCGGCGCTTTGCGCGCGGTGCGGAGCGCGAGGTGCGGAAGTCGAACCTGGTACGGTATTCCGGCCTTGGAGTGGGGCTTGCGCCGGCTGGGGACCCGGGGTTGGCGATCCTCTGACATACTGAGATCGGGGATTTGCCTCCCCCGCTACAACCTTGAACCCGCAAGGAGATTCGCCGCAATCGGATGAGGCTCGAGCCCGCGAAGAGCTCGAGTCTTTGCGCGAATTCTTGGCTCTGCTGCAATCGGAGCGCTCCTTCGGCGGCGCGCGGCCGGTGTCGGAATATCAGCGGCTCTTCCCGCTCGTCGCCGAGCTCGTCGCGACGAAGTACGACGAGCTCATCGCTGCACCGATGACGCGGGTGAAACTGGATTCGGCCAATCCCAAGCCGCGCATTGCCCACTACATCCTCGAGCGTGAACTCGGCAAGGGCGGACAAGGCCGCGTGTATCTCGCGCTCGATTCGCGCATGCGCAGACTGGTCGCGCTCAAGGTCCTCAACCACACCAATCTGACCCCCGACAAGCTGCGACGTTTTCAACGCGAAGTCGAGGTCATCGCGAAACTCGATCATCCTGGTTTGTGCACGGTCTACGAAGCCGATCTCGATGCGGAGCGCCCGTATCTGGCGATGCGCTTCGTCGACGGACTCGATCTGGCGCACAGACTTGGCAACGCGCGCAGCAGCGGCGATCGCACGGGCTTTTTGCACCCTGAAAATTACGCGGCGCTCGCACGTCTGCTGCACGTGTTCGAGCGCACGGCGCGCGCGCTGCACGCCGCCCACGAAGCCGGCGTCGTGCACCGCGACATCAAGCCCGCCAACATCCTGGTGAACGAGGCCGACGAGCCGGTGATCGTCGATTTCGGCCTCGCGCGCGGCGACGACACCGAATTCGCCAGCCTGACGCGCAGCAATGACATGCTCGGCACACCGGCCTACCTCGCGCCGGAGTTGCTCGAATCGGGGCACTCCTCCGCCGACCGCCGCGTAGATGTCTACGCGCTCGGCGTCGCCTTGTACGAATGCCTGACTTTGCAACGTCCGTTCCACGCCGAACACTGCGAGGCCCTTTTCCATAGCATTCTGCGCGGCGAGTACAAAAACCCGCGCGAGCTGAACGCCATCGTCAGCGAGGACCTGCGCATCGTGCTCTCGACCGCGATGGAGCACCAGCCGCTGCGCAGATATGCCAGCGCGCTGGAATTCGCCGAGGATCTGCGCCGCGTGCGCGAGTACGAGCCGATCCGCGCCCGGCGCGCGAACTGGCTCGTGCGCACGCGGCGCTGGAGCCAAAAACACCCGCGCATCGCGATCGCGGCTGCGCTGGTGTTCGCGACCCTGTGCGTATGGATCGGCACGTTGAACTACACGCTCGGCCGAGTCGAAGCCCAAAGCAACCGCGCGCGCGCGGCCAACGCGAGATTGCTCGGCGTCGAATGTCGCGAGAAAAGCGCGGCGCAGCTGGCCACGGATCCGGGTCTCGCGCTCGCGCTCGCGATCGAAGCAGATCGCCGCGACCCGGGCTTCCAGTCCAACATGGCCGTGTTGCGAGCCTTGCTGCGGCGGCACGAGGACCGCACCTTCGGAGCGGAGGGATTCCGGTTGTGGGGCGACGCCGATGTGTCGCGCGATGGCAGCAAAGTGCTCCTGCCCACCAGCTGGGGCGTCGGCTTGCTCTTCGACATCGCCACCGGTCGCGCGCTGACGAAGAGCCAGCCTATGAAAGTGGATGTCTCGCGAACGCGCGTCCTGGCGGGCTTCTCACCGGACGGCCGGTCCTTCTTCATGAGCGCCGAGCCGCCGAACGTTTGTTTGTTCGATTCCACGAGCGGCAAGTTGCTGCAGTCGTTCGGCGAGCACTTGGCCAAAGTGACTTCGTGCGAGTTCAGTCCCGATGGTCACGAGCTCCTGACCAACTCGCTCGACGGCAAAGCGCGCATCTTCGATGTCGCAACGGGCATGTTGACGCGTTCGTATTCGGATCCTTCGGGCCATTTCACGCAAGCCCGCTTCGATGCGACCGGCTCGTTCGTGCTCAGTTCGAGGAACTCGCGGCCGGACTCGGCGAACAAGACCGCGGACAATGATCCGCGCGTGTGGGATGCGCATTCCGGCGCGTGGCTTGCGACGCTGGTCGGTCATTCAAGCCCGGTGCGCGCCGCATGTTTCTCGCAGGATGGCGCGACGGTGGTGACGGCGGAGGTCGATGGCATGCTGCGCGCCTGGGACTGGCGTTCGCAAAGCCAGCGCTGGTCCGCAAGACTCCCGGGACAGTCATGGTGTCTCGCCGTGAGCCCCGATGATCGGCTCGTCGCAGCCGGCTTCGAAAGCGGAGCAAGAGTGTTCGATGGGCTGAGCGGTAGTGTGAAATTCGAATTGACCGGGCTTTCCGAACGCTCGGTGATGGCGCTCGCTTTCAGCCCCGATGGTCACTGGATCGCAGCCCAGGACTACGGCGGCAAGGTCGGTGCCTGGAACTCGGAGGACGCCGTGCTGCGCTTCCGCACGTCCGCACCAGGCGCTGATGTGAGCCGCATCCCTTGGCTTCCCGACTCACGGCGTTTCGTGACTGCCAGCGGGGACGCGCACGCGCATCTGTGGACGATCGATCCAATCCCCGACCTCGTGACCTGCGAGCCGCACGCCGGCGCGGTGTCGAGCGCGGTGTTCGATCCGTCGTCGCAATGCGTCTTGAGCGCGGGTGTCGACGGCGTGTGCAAGCTCTCGTCGGTTCGCGACGGGACTTCGAGCAGCAAGCTCGATGTCGGCCAAGGTCCGCTCGCGCGCGCCTGGTTCGTGGAGGAGGGTTGCAGGTTCGCCTGCCTTTCACAAGGCGGGGCTCTCACCATCGTCGATCGGATCACGAACAAGCCGCGCGTGGTGCGCGCCGCGGATGGCGGCAGACTGACGGCCTCGGAGGTCTCGCGCAGCGGGGACAGCGTGTGCTTTGGATTCGACGACGGTCGTGTGCTCTGGCTGGAAACCAGTTCGGGCGCGCCCCTGGGCTTTGCAGATCGGCGAGGCAATGCGATCCGGACCGTCGCGATCAGTCAAACTGGCCGGCGCGCGGCCTGGGGCGCCGCGGATGGTTGGGCGGGCCTGATCGATCGTAGGAACGGCGAGGGCCCGTCGTTCGACGAATGCCGCAATAATGTGTATCGAGCGCAGGTCTTCCTGGTTGCTTTCACGGCGGAGGATCGGCGTTTGATGACCTGTGGCGACCACTTGGGCATTCACGAATGGGATGCCTCGAGCGGCGAGTTCATCGCACAGCGCCCCACCCGGCCGGTCGGGCACGTTGCCTTGATGAACGCGGGCAGGGATCTGATCGCTTCCGCCAATCAGGCGCCACAACTGCTGCGCCTGGAGGGTCACTTGTCCCCGGTCAAGTGGCAGCTGATGCAACCGAGCACAGACCTGATGATCACCAGCCTGCGCGTCAGTCCCGACGATCGCTTCGTTCTCACGGCAACGCGCGGAGGCGTCGCGCAACTGGGCAGGACGAGCGATGGGACGCCGTGGCTGCGCTACGAACACGGTGCTTCCCCGCTGACCTGCGCCGAGTTCAGCCCCGATGGCCGTCTCGTGGTCAGCGCCGCCGAAGACGGAAGCGTGCGAGTTTGGCCCGTCCACGTCGCCGACCTGGCACGCTCCCACGCTCCTTCCACACCGGAATTGTGGCCGCGCGAGTTTCCGGGAGAAGTCGAAGTGAGATAGTCCGGTACGGTGCCAGGAGCCGCAGGCGCTGCAGAGAACGCGCGCGAAAGCGGCGGAGTCGAGGCTGGCTCCGTACCGTTGGGTCAGAGCACGAATCGGATGGCCGGATGTTTTGACAGGCGGTCGAAGATTTTCAGGCGTTCGATTTCGTCCTCGACGCGCGCCTCGAGTCCGAGCGAGCGATACTTGCCGCCGCTGGAACTGTGGCCGGGCTTCACGACATGCTGCAACTCGCCGAGCACCTCGCTGACCGCCTCGCGCAACCTCTGTTCGTCGACCCCGATCACCTGGTAGGACCAGATGCAGGGATAGAGGATCTCCGGCTTGCGCCCTTCGAAACTGGACTCCATGGCCGGCACTGGGCGCCGAGTCTAACTGAGCTCGAGCTCAGGCGAAGATCTCGGTCACGACGCGGCCCGAGACATCGGTCAGGCGGAAGTCCCGGCCGGCGTAACGGTAGGTCAGGTGCTCGTGATCCAGGCCGAGCAACGCCAAGAGCGTGGCGTGGAAGTCGTGGATGTGGACCTTGTCCTGGGCCGCGAAAAACCCGTAGTCGTCCGTCGTCCCGTAGCTGAAACCGCGTTTCGTTCCGCCGCCCGCGAGCCACATCGTGAAGCCGTGGGGATTGTGGTCGCGGCCGTCCATGCCCTGGGCCGTCGGCGTGCGGCCGAATTCGCCGCCCCAGATCACAAGCGTGTCCTCGAGCAAGCCGCGCGCCTCGAGATCCGCCAGCAGACCCGCGATCGGCAGGTCGACCTCGCGCGCGTTTTGCTCGTGGCCGGCCTTGAGATTCTCGTGCTGATCCCACTTGTAGCTGTGCGTGCACTGCACGAAGCGCACGCCGCTTTCGGCGAAACGGCGCGCGAGCAGGCACTGGCGGCCGAAGTTCTCGGTCGTCTTCTCGTCGATGCCGTAGAGCTTGAGCGTCTCGGGCGATTCGGTACTGAGATCCATGATTCCCGGCGCTTCGGTCTGCATGCGGAAAGCGAGCTCGTAGGACGCGATGCGCGCTTCGAGCGCGGCGTCGGCGGAACGCTGCTCCTCGTGCGCGCGATTCTGCTCTCGCAAAAGATCGAGCTGCGCGCGCTGCGCTTCGCGCGTGATGTCGCTGCGACTCAGGTTGGCGAAGTTGGCTTCCTTGGCGGGCACGCTGGCATTTCCGATCGGCGTGCCCTGGAAAATGCCGGGCAAAAACGCGCTCGACCAGTTGTTGACGCCGCCGTGGCCGAGCGTCGGACAGATCGTGATGAAACCCGGCAGATTCTGATTTTCGGTGCCCAGCCCATAGAGCACCCATGAACCCATGCTCGGCCGCACGAAGGTCGCCGAACCGGTGTGCAGCGCGAGCAACGCGCCACCGTGGGCCTCGTTGGTGCCGTTGAGCGACTTGATGAAGCACAGCTTGTCGACGTGGCCGGCAACTTTGGGGAAAAGTTCGCTGACCCACGCGCCGCTCGCGCCGTGCTGCGCGAATTTCCAGGGCGACTTGAGCAGATTGCCGGTCTGCGCGAACTGGATGCGCGGCTTCTCGAAAGGCAGCGGCTTGCCGTTGTCGCGCTCGAGCAGCGGCTTGTAGTCGAAGGTGTCCACCTGGCTTGGGCCGCCGTGCATGAACAGGAAAATCACGCGCTTGGCGCGCACCGGCCAGGTCGAATGCAGCGCCGACGATTGTTTCGGATCCTCGAGGCCGAGGCTTTGCGCAAGACCCGACAGCGCGAGCATGCCGAAACCGGCGCCGCTGGCGCGCAGCAGGTCGCGGCGGGAGTGGGCTAGGAAGCGCTGGGTGTCCATGGGGCTCAATCGACGTACAGGAATTCGTTGGAGATCAGGAGCACCTGAGCCAAGAGCGACCAGGCTTCGCCCTCGCGTCGCAAGGCGCCTTCGCTCGCGGCTGGGTCCGCGCTCAGGCCGACGTTGGTGTGCGGTCGTTCGGCCTGGGGCTGTTCGGTGGCGCGCGCGATGAAACCGAGCGCGCGGCTGGCTTCGTCGACCGTCGGCGCGCGGGCGTGCACGGCGCGGTAAAGGTTTGCGACGCGCGCCCGCGAATCGCTCGTCGCCTCGATGGCTTGGCGCGCCAATTTCGCGCAGGCCTTGGTGACGAATGGACTGTTCATCAGGTACAGCGCCTGATTGGGGCTGGTTGTCGCCGGCCGCTGCTCGACCGTCACGCTCGGATCGGGATAGTCGAAGGCGCTGAACAAATCGAGCATCGAGTTGCGGATGATCGGCAGGTAGATCGATCGGCGCGGCGCATCGTAGCGCGCGGAGTCCTTCGACTGATCGTTGGTGACATAGTCGCCGTTGCCAATCTCGAGCAGGCTGCCGCCGAGCGCCGGATCGAGCAGCTGACTTGTGGCGAGCATCCCGTCGCGAACTTCTTCGGCATCGAGGCGGCGCCGATTCTGATGCGAAAGCAGGCGATTGGTCGGGTCTTCGCGTTCGATGTCCGCGCTCGCGTCGCACGCGCTCTGGTAGATGCTCGACATGCAGATCAACTTGTGCATCGACTTCAGCGACCATTGCTGGCGCACGAATTCGCGCGCCAGCCAGTCGAGCAATTCCGGATGGGACGGCGTGTCGCCGCGCAGTCCGAAGTTCGAAGCCGTGCGCACGATCCCGAATCCGAAGTGGCCCTGCCACAGACGGTTGACCATCACGCGCGAGGTCAGCGGATGCTCCGGATCCAACATCCACTGCGCGAGCTGCAGGCGGCCGCTCTCTTGTTCGGGGATGCTCGGCGATTCGAGCTTCGAAGCAACCTGGCCAAGCACGCCGCGCGGCACACTGTCGGCACTCTTGTCGAGATGATTGCCACGCCGCATCAACGGGATGCCGGCGATCTGTTCGGCATCCCTGACACCCGGAGCCGTCTCGAGCGCCGGCGGCATGGCGTGTTCACGCGCTTCGAGGGCACCGCGCGCCGCGACCAGTTCCGCGCGCGAGGCTTCGGGATACAGCGGCTCGAGTTCGCCGGCGCTCAGGTGAAACAGGCCGCCATCGGCGTGGATGAGCTTGCGAAGTTCCTCCGCGCCGTCGCCGGGCAGGCGTTCTGCTTTGGGATCCTTCGCGCGCAGCTCACGCCAGTCCGCATCGACCGAGCTGAACAGGGTCTGGTAGCGGCCGGCGAGCTCGCGCGGCGATTGCGGCTCGAGCCCGTCGAGCAGGCGCAGCACCAGTGGATTCTGCGTGAACTTGCCCGCGGCCTGTTCCTCGCGCAACGTTTGCACGAGCGCTTTCGCGCGCGGCTCGAAGGCACTCGCGTCCAGCGCTGCGAAGCGCGACCACAATCCGAATACGGGATCGGCGCTGTGCTGCGCGGTCTCCAGGCGGACCGCCCAGGCGCGCACGAGCGCGGGCGCGAGACCTGCGGCCCAGGGATTGTTCTCCACCGGCCAGCCCGGCCCGTCCGAAGAATCCGACGCCGGGTAGAGCAACAATTGATCGAGGTGCGGCACGGAGCCATCGCGCTCCAGGCGCAACACGTTGCGGCCGGAGCGCACCTCGAGCGCGCCGACTTTGAACCAGCGCTGACCATCGAGTTTCCACGAGCCCGTGGATTCGTTCAGCGCGGATTCGAAAACGACCACGCCGTCAAGCAACACGCGCATCGGCCGTTTTTCCTCGGCGGCCATGCGCACCTCGAGTACCTGACGTCCGCCGGCCGCGAAGGTCAGGTCGTATTCCGAAAATTGCAGTCCACCGCTTCCGGTGCGCGCGATGACCACGTCCTTCGTGGCGTAAGTCGAATCGTCGCGGATCAGATTGCCGCGGCTCTGCTCTTCGGCCTCGACGATCACGGCGCCGCCCCCGGCCGCGGTCGCGGCGAGCAGGTAGGCATCGGTCTGTGCGATCCAGCGCGTGTGCAGCGCGTCGTCCGCGGTGGAGCGCAATTTTTCGAGCGCGCTCTTCGCTTCGGCTACAGCGGCTTGTGCGGCGTGACGCGCTTCGATCTCGGCCTTCGACGCGAGTTCGCGTTCGTTCCAGCGCGAAACGAAACCCATGTTGGCCATCGTCGCCGTGCTCTTGAACATGCCCGCCACGGCCGTGTATTCGCGCTGCGCGATCGGGTCGAACTTGTGGTCGTGACAGCGCGCGCAACCGAGCGTCAGACCCTGGAAGGTGCGGAAGGCGACGTCGATCTGCTCGTCGACGACGTCGAAGGCCAGTTTCTCCTTGTCCTGTTCCGCCAACATCTTCGGACCGAGCACCAGGAAGCCGGTCGCGATCAACTGATCGCGCAGCTGCTCGTGATTCTCCGGCTGCGGCAACAAATCGCCCGCGAGTTGCCAGGTCAAGAAACGGTCGTAGGAGAGATCGGCGTTCAGCGCGCGCACGACCCAGTCGCGATAGCGGAAGGCCGTCGACATCGCCAGGTTCTCGTCGAGCCCGTTCGAGTCCGAATAACGCGCGAGATCGAGCCAGGCGCGCCCCCAGCGCTCGCCGTAGTGCGGGGAGGCGAGCAGGCGGTCGACTTCGCGCTCCCACGCGCCGGAGGTCCCATCGGCCGCGAAGCGATCGATTTCTTCCGGTGTGGGAGGCAGGCCGGTCAAATCGAACGACAGTCGCCGCAGCAACGTGGCGCGATCGGCGCGCTTGGGTGCCGGAATGCCGAGCGCTTCCAGGCGCGCGAGCACGAAGCGATCGATTCCGTTGGCGCACCAGGCGCTGTCTTTCACAGCGGGCGGTTGTGCATCGCCGAGCGGTTGGAAGGCCCAGTGCGCGAGCGCGAGTTCCTTCTTCTTCGCCGCGGCATCGTTCACCGGCGAGCTGGCGTCGGGCATCGGCAGTTTGCGGCGCACCCACTCCTCGATCAGCGCGATGTTCGCATCCTCGAGCTTGGCGCTCGGCGGCATCTGCACCTCGCCCTCGTAGCGCAGCGCGGCGATCAACGCGCTCGCCTCGACATCGCCGGGAACCACGACCACGCCGCTGCGTCCTCCGTGCATCAGATCGGCGTAGCTGTCGAGCTTGAACTCGCCCTTGATCTTCTTCGACGTGGAGGCATGGCATTCGAAGCAGTTGTCGATCAGGAGCGGCCGGATCTTGGCCTCGAAGAAGTCCAGGTCGGCCGCGCTGAACGCCGGAGCGTCCGCCGGATCCTGGGGATAGGCGAGCCCACACAACGGGATCGCCGCGAGGATCGAGAGGCCGAAGGAGCGCACGCCGAAAAAGTCCATTTCAGCCCTCCACGGTACCCGCCCCACCCGAAGTTTGCCTCGCCGTGGCTAGCATGACTCCCGTGATCTCCGATTGGAGCCTGCCGCGGCGGATCGGATTTCGTTTCGCACTGTCCTTTTGGGCAATCTAGAGCCTGTCGAAGCAGCGATGTCTGCCTTGGATACCGACACCCCGACTCCGATTCTTTTCTACGACGGCGAGTGCGGTCTGTGCGCGCGCTCCGTGCAGTGGTGCCTCGACCACGATCGGCGCGGCAAGCTGCGCTTTGCGCCGCTGCAGGGAAAGAGCTACGCCGCGCTGAAGTTCGCCGATAAACCAACCGACCTTGGAACCGTCGTGCTCTTCGATGGCCGGCGGCTTTTCGTGCGCAGCGACGCGGTGATCGGCATGTTGCGCCAGGTGGGCGGCGCCTGGCCGATTCTCGCGTTCGTCGTGCGGCTCGTGCCGCGTTTCCTGCGCGACGCCGGCTATCGTTTCATCGCACGGCACAGGCAGGCCTGGTTTGGCGGCGCTGAACGCTGCCGCCTGCCCGGGGCGAAGGAAAGCGCGCGTTTCCTCGCCTGAAAACGCCGCCTTACTGAGCGGTGAATGGAATCGCGAGCGGCGCGGCCAGAGCGCGGCCGTCGCTCGAATGCAGAGCGCCGTGAATCTCGATCACGTTGACGCCGAAGTTCGGCCAGCCGCCCACGGGCGGCGCGATGACCAGTTCACCCTGCAGCAGGGACAGCGCCGCACTGAGCACATTCCCGTTCGGCCCGAGCACACGCACGCTCGTCGCGTTGATCGAAGCCGCATCCGGTGACCCGCCGCGAAATCCAAATTGCAGCACCTGGCCGGTCGCGACCGGCTGGCCCACGCCGAACGAGCAATCACTGACTCGGAAAAGATCGGCGAGCGGCGCGCGCTCGAAGCCGGGCGAGCCCCCCGACGGCGAGCCGAAGATGCCGGCGTCAACCGCGGTTGCCCCGGGCATCGCCATGCCGGCCCCGCTCGCGATCGAGCCGGGCGCGAGCGCGTAGTCTTCAATCACCGCGGGTCCTGGCTGAAAACGCGCCAGTCCGCTGGGTGTCGGCACGAAGCCCGGCGCGGGATCGAGTCCGACTTCGAAGGCTGCACTCAGCGAACCGATGCGCCGCTCGATTCCATCGTCGCCAAGTTCCACCGCATCGCCGACGGCAAGTTGCCCCGGCCCGGAGAGGATCGGTTGAACGCCGTTCGCGCCGACCACGTAGAGGTATTCGCTCGGCGCCTTGACGACCAGCGCCTGGGCGGGATCGTTCTGCGCGACGCAGCCGCGTGTGTTCACGCCGCTGTAGGGCGCGGGCTGGAGCCACAGCGCGCAGGACGCCGCGCTCGAAGCAATCGTGTCGCTCGAAAATCCGCCCGACTGATTGCCGGCGACGATGCAGTGGCTCGCCACGAGTGCGACCTGCCCTTGTGCCGCATGCAGCCCAAAGCCGCCGTTGCCGACCAGGGCCGAACTCGAAACGACCGCGATGCCCTGACGCGACTCGGAGGTGACGAGCAGACCATCGCCGCCGTTGGCGCTCGAGAGCAGACGCTGCACGAGCGCGGTTTCCTGCCAGTCGAGATCCAGGTGCACGCCGCTGCCCGCGTTGGCGCGGGCGACGAGACCGCGCAAGGAGATATCGGCCGACCAAAGCGCGACGAGCTCGAAGTCGATGTCGATCAAGAGCCCCGCGGCGCCGTTCTCCTCGAACGTGGAGTTCTCGAACTCGATCTGAAAAGTCGAACCCGCGGGCCCCGCCAGCGGAGTCGCCGAGAGATCCGCCTGCAGCCCCTCCGAGCCATTGTCTGTGAATGAACTTCCGCGCACTCTCAAGCGCGCGTTCACGCCGTCGGGACTTTGCAGGTCATCGAACTGGGCGCCTTCCTGCACATTGCCGGCGAAGACGCAGCGCTCGAGATCGCACTGATAGGGTCCCTGCGCAAACAGGCCTTCCGCGCCGTTGTCCGTCGAGCGCACACCGACGCACTGCGCGACGATCAGGTGGTCGGTCACGCTGGTGAAGAACTTGATTCCGTGGCCGCGCGAGCGCAGGACCGAAAACTGGCGCAAGTACGCGTCGGTGTCGTCGGCTTCGAAACCGATCAGGCCGATGTCCTCGTTGTCGATCGTGATGCCGTCGACGATGCTGCCCGGATTTCCGCCGCGCAGCCAAAGCGTGATCTGGTTCGCCGCGCCGTGCAGCACCGATGCGTTTGTAGCGCGGTCGATTCCATCGAGCGCGAAAAGCGCGCCGAAGCCGCCGTACAGATCGACGCTTGGAAACAGCGGCAAACTGCCCACCGCGTAGTCGCCCCCACGCAGCCAGACGTTGCCGCCGCCTTGGATTTGCGCGGTCAGCACGCCCGAAATCGGATCGGGAAACGCCGTGGCCGGCGTGAGTCCGTCGGCCGTATTCGGATCGCCCGCCGGATCGACGTAGATCGGCGGCCCCGGACGCGCCCGCAGCACGGCACCGAGCCGTTCGTACTGACCGGGCGCGGCCTGAATGCCAAGCCCGAACGCGTAGCGCACTCCGTTGACCAGCGGAGCGTGGATCAGCGTGCTGCCCACAGGATCGAGCGCGATCGGCACCGTCTGAAAAAGAGTCGCGGGATCGGTGCCTGCAAACAGCGCGAAGGATTGGCCCGCCAAGGCAAGTTCGCTCGCGTCCCACTCGAGGCGAACCGCATGATCACCCGCCACCGCCGACAAGAGACCCGCGGAATTCTGGTTCGCGACGCCCCCGCCGGACGGATTGGCCGCCGGACTCGGTCCATAGCCGCCCGCGCAGCCAAGAAAGAGCCCGGCGAGCACGAGGCCCGACGCGGCGTGTGACGAGACGAGGCCCATGTTCAGAGCTTCATCGTTGCGTCGAGGAACGGCGTGTAGGCCTTGCCACCCGCCGCGGCGGGATCGAGTACATAGGCGCGCGCGTTCAAGGTCAGCCCGTTGAGCACGGCCTGACTGCCGATCGGCACGCTGACACTCGCACTGCCGGCGCCGGCGACACCGCTCGCGCCCGAAAGTGTCACCACGCGATAGCCGCCGAGTGTCGTGAGGTAGTTGATCCCGTTGAAAGGACCGACCGGACGTGTGCTCGGCGTCCAGGCGAAGACCGCGACCGCGCCGCCTCGGCCGTTGGACAGCGCCAGCGCGTAGTCAGGATTGCCCAGTCGCGGCGCTCCGCCGGTGGCCACAAGTTGCGGAATCGCTGCGCCGGTTCCGGCCGTGCCTGCACCGCTGTTGGAATAGAACGGACAGGTCGGCAGCGTCCCGTTGACCACCTTGTTCGCAGTGACCACGACCGCGTTGACGAACTGCGACGCGAGCGGCATCGAGTAGAGCGGCGTGAAGCGCACATCGAAGGTTCCCACGGGAATGACGACCTGGTAAGTCCCGGTCGCGGTGGTGTTGTCGTTGAACAGAACGATTTGCGTGGTCGAGCCTGACAGGAACACGTCGACGTCGACTCCCGCGTACTTCAGGCCGTTGAAGGCCTGCACGGTGCCCGAGAGCACGACGCCGTTCTGCAGGATCACGCTGCCGAAATTCGTGTTGGCATTGACGACCTGGTTCTGGAGTTCCTTGGCCACGAGCAGCTGCGCGAAGGGCGGACTGAAGCGCACGTCGAAGATCCCCGCCGGCACGACGATCGAGAACGAGCCCGTGCCGCTGGTCGTGTCGCCAGGCGTGTAGAGCTTCGTGCCGCTGGCGGACTCGTAGACGTTGAGGTCAACCCCAGCGACCGGATTCAGGTTGCTGCGCACGACCGTGCCGGTCAGGGTGAAACCCTGCGCGAGCGTCAGGTTGCCCAGGTCGGTGTTGCCCGCAATGGTTTGAGGAATCTGTTTGGGGGCGAGCACCTGTCCGACCACGAGGCTGGTATCGAAGCGCAGCGTATGGCTCCCCAGCGGCACCGCGACGTTGAACGCGCCCAGTCCGTTGGTCAGATCGTTCTGCAGGAAGAGGCTGACACCCGAAGCATCGATCACGTCGAGGTTCACATCGGCCACTCCCAAACCCGAAGGGTTCAGGACGTGACCGGAGAGCGCGTAGCCGCGCGGCAGGACGATCGTTCCAAGATTGATGGTCCCGACGACGGAAACGTTGAACAGCTCCTTCACCAGGTGCGTCGTCAGCGGCGGCGCCGGAGGCAGGAAAGTGATGTCGAACACGCCGTTGGGCGTGATCGTGGTCGTGAAGTTGCCGTTGATGTCGGTGCCGTCGTTCAGGAGCGTCGGGTTCCCACCCCCGCTCGAGAAGTCGGCATTGATGTTGACGCCGCTGACGCCGACGCCGTTGAAATCGACGACGCGCCCGGTGATCACACCGGCCTGGGACGTGGAGGCAAACGCCAGGAGCAGCGCGAGGGTGGACAGCGACGAACGCAGGAGCATGGCAATTCCTTGGGGTGCGGGGTGAGGAGGATTCGCTCGAACGCCGGCCCCTGCGCAAGAACGGTGCCAGAGCGTTTGAGTCAGCCTGGGAGCGCGCGCTGCGGGCTGAAAGCCGCCAACCAGAAACTGCGTCCATGTTCTGGACGGGTGCGGTCCAGCGGCGGCTCGCGCGGACAGCCCAACGACCTCCGCAGCCATTTGCGCGGCCTTGATGGCCCCTTTTCCAGGGCCGCGGCCCCGCGCTGGAAGCACGGCACGCGCCTTGCGCTCAGGGCAGAACGCGCCACGGGCGCGAACCCCGATGAAACTCTCCAATCAGCACGACCAGAGTTCCGCGCCGCGCATCCTGCTCCACAGCCACGACTCCTACGGCCTGGGGCATCTCCGCCGGACACTGACGATCGCGGGCTCGCTCGCGGAACGCATCCCTGGCGCTCAGATCCTTATTACCAGCGGGTCGGCCTGCGCGACCAGCTTCCCGCTGCCCGAGGGCGTCGACATCGTCAAGTTGCCGTCGGTGACCAAGGACGCCCAGGGCGAGCTGCACGCGCGCTCGCTGCGCACCGGAATGACGAGCCTGCTTTCGCTGCGCCGCACGATCCTGTCCGGGATCTTCAAGAGCTTTTGCCCGCAGATCATGATCGTCGACCACCAGCCCCTGGGCCTGGCCGGCGAGCTGAGGGACGTTCTGCGGATTGCGCGCTCGAGCGGTACGCGCACGATCCTCGGCCTGCGCGACATCATAGATGCGCCGGACGCGGTGGCCCGCGAGTGGAGCGCGCCCGCGATCCGCGAGGCGCTGGCCGACTTCTACGATCGTGTCCTGATCTACGGTTCGCCCGAAGTCTTCGACCCGCGTATCGAATATCCGATTCCGAGCGAGCTGCAGGGCAAAGTCGAATTCGTCGGCTACGTCGTGCGCGACGGTGCCTCGCGCACTTCGCGCGCGCTGCCGTCGCTGCGGCCCCAGGTGCTGGTGACCGTCGGCGGCGGCGAAGACGGAGACTCGCGCATCCGCGCCTACTTCGACGCGCTCGAATTGGCCCCGCCGACCTGGGACACAACGCTGCTGCTGGGGCCGTTGATGGACGCGGAGTGCGCGCGTGCGCTGAAGCGCCGCGGCAGGCTCGCCGACAGCGTCACGGTTCACACGTTTCACGCCGATCTTCCGCGTCTGATCGCCGAGAGCGACGCGGTCGTCGGCATGGCCGGCTACAACAGTGTCGCCGAGATCATGCAGGCGCGCGTGCCGGCGGTGCTCTTGCCGCGCACGGCCCCGCGCCGCGAACAGGCGATTCGAGCACAACGGCTGGCCGCGCTCGAGCTGGTGCGCACGCTCGAGGTCCCACGGCCAGAGACCCTGCGACGCGCGCTCGAAACCGCGCTCGCGGAGCGCGCACCGCGCGGCGCGCGACCGAACCTGAATGGTCGCGAAGGTGTGGTCAGAGTCTGCGAGCAACTGCTCGGCATTGGCGCGCAACAGGCGGGCCAGCGCGCCCTGGGAGTCGGCACATGAGCGAGAAGCGCCTGGGCTATCTGGTCAAGAAGTTCCCGCGCCTGTCGGAGACCTTCGTGCTGAACGAAGTGCTCGGGCAGGAAGCGCTCGGCGAATCCCTGCACGTCTTCGCGCGACGCGCGGCGGACCCCGAGCCCACGCAGCCACAGCTTGCGCGCCTGCGCGCCGCGATCGAGGTCGTGCCGCCCGCGTCGCAGATCGACCTGTGGCAGGACCTTTTCGGCCCAGAAAGCGCGCAACTACTGCCGCGCGTGCAACGCCTGGTCGAAGCGAATCGGCCGCTGGGCCACGCGCGACTGCCCTCGCTTCTGGCCGAAGCCATCTGGCTGCGCCGCCGGACGGCGGAACTTGGTATCGAACACCTGCACGTGCACTTCGCGACCGATTCGGCGGTCACGGCGATGCTGCTGCACGGGCTGGGCGGCCCAACCTACAGCGTCACCGCGCACGCCAAGGACATCTACCGCTCGACGATCAACGTCGCACTGCTCGATGCGATCGTCTCGAATTCGCAATTCACGGTCACGGTCTGCGACGCCAACGTGCGGCACGTCAGTTCCATGCTGAGCCCCCGCGCCATGCAGAAGGTCCGGCGTCTGTACAATGGCGTCGACATTGAACTTTTCGCGCCCGAAGGAACGCAGCGGCGTGAAGCACACATCCTCTCCGTCGGCCGTTTGGTTGAAAAGAAGGGCTTCGACGTGCTCATCGATGCGCTGGCCCTGCTGCGCGATCGCGGCGTCGCTTTCAGCGCGACGATCGTCGGCGACGGCGAGGATCGTGCGGCCGTTCGTGCGCGCATCGACGCGGCGGGACTCTGCGAACGGGTCGAAATGACCGGCGCGCTTGATCAGTCGCGCGTGCGCGCCCTGATGAGCGAAGCCACTCTCATGTGCCTGCCTTGCAAGGTCGGCACGGACGGCAATCGCGATGCGCTTCCAACTGTGCTGCTGGAAGCGCTGGCAGCGGGATTGCCGTGCATCTCCACGCCCGTGACCGGGATCCCCGAGATCCTGGCTCACGGGCGTGCGGGATGCCTTGTACCGGAAGACGACATCGTGGCCACGGCGGACGCGCTGGCAGCACTGCTCGCTTTTCCCTCGCTGGGCGCCAGCTACTCGCGCGCCGGAAGGGAGCGCGCGGAGCAGCTCTTCGACGCGCGCGGCGCCGCGCGCTGCCTGCACGGCTGGTTCGAAGAAGTCTTCGCCGACAAGCGCGTGGGAGCCGCGTGATGCGCGTCGCTTCGCTCAATCAGGACGCGGGCATCGGCGCGGGCGCGCACAAGGGCGCCATCGTGCACGTGGAATCCATGCGCCAGGCCCTGTCCGAATTGGGCGCAAACGTCATCGCCATCGACGAGAAGCGAAGCGTGTTGGCGGCGGGTCAATTGGAAGCGGCTCACCAACTCGAGCGCATCGACCTTGTCTACGAACGTTATTCGCTGCGCGCAGGAGTCGGCGCGCAGTTCGCGCGCAATCACGACGTGCCCTTCGTGCTCGAAGTCAACGCCCCGCTGCTGCACGAGGCCGAGCTTCACCGTGGGCGAAAGACGGAGGCTGAAGACTTGGAGCTTGAACGGGCCGTCTTCGAATCCGCCGCGAGCATCTTCGCCGTCTCGAATCAGGTGGCCGAGTACGTGAGAAGCCGCGGGATCCCTGCGCAGCGCGTGCTCGTGCGGCCCAACGCCGTCGATGCGACGCGCTTCGCCCCGTTGACGGACCGCGACGGCGCGCGCCGCGAATTGAGCCTCGAGCGTCGATTCGTGCTCGGGTTCCACGGCCGGCTGCGCCCCTGGCACGGCTTCGAGCGCATCGCTGTGGTGGCCGCGCGGCTCCTGGCCGATGGCGTTCCCGTGCACGTTCTGACCCTGGGAGCGGGCGACTTCGGCGGCGTGCTCGCCGACAGACTTCCGCGCACTGCCTTCACTTGCTTGCCTTGGACAGAGCACGCGCTGGTGCCGCGAATCGTCGGGTGCTTCGATGCGCTCGCGCTGGGCTACTCAGCGGAGACGGCCTGCTACTTCTCGCCGCTCAAGTTGCTCGAAGCGATGGCCGTGGGCGCAGTGCCCGTCGTTCCGCAAGTCGGCGACCTTTCCAGCATCGTCAGGCACGCTGTGAACGGGCTGGTCTATCGCCCGGGCGACGAGGAAATGTTGTTCACGGCGCTCGAGAGCGTCGCCCTGAATCCAGCCTTGCGAACAAGGCTCGCGCGCCAGGCGCTGGTCAGCGCGCGCGCACATTCCTGGAAGTCGCTCGCATACGAAGTACTAGGATTTGCGATGCGCGCTCCGCAAAGCCGATGAAGCCGCAGCGTCGACTCATCGAACGTTTGTCCTCGGCCTGGCCGATCGCGCGCCGCTTTGGGGCCGATTTCCGTCCGCTGCGCGCACAGGTCGCCGCGAGCGTGGCGCTGTCGCTGCTCGCCTCGGGCGTGGAATTGCTGCGCCCCTGGCCGCTGCAGTGGATCGTCGATCACGCCCTCATACCCAAGCACGCGCAAGCCGGAGCGAACGCCTTCTACTTCGTGTGGACCGGTGCGCTGGCGTACGGGCTCCTGTCCGTTGTGCGCGCCGCCTTCGACTACTTCGCGGCGATCAGGGTCGCCGAATCGACGAAGGCCTTCACGCGCGGATTGCGCCGGCGCCTGTTCGAGAAATTGCTGCTGCTGGAGCCGCGCTTCCACGCAAAGAACAAGACCGGCGACCTGATCGTGCGACTGCAGGGCGACGTCGGCATGGTCTCCGGGATGATGATCGAATCCCCCGTCGATCTGGGAGCGCGCTGCTTCCTGATCGCCGGCACGGTCGCGATGCTGTTCTGGATCGACCCGGTGCTGGCGGCCGGCACGCTGGCCTTCGGCCCGCTGGCGCTGTTCGTAGTGACCAGACTCTCGCGCAAGATCCACTCCGCCACGCGCAGCGCGCGCCTGAAGGAGGGCGTGTTCGCCAATTCGAGCTTCGAGTCGCTGGCCAACGTCGCGCTGATCCAATCGCTGGGCCGCGTCGATCACGTGCTGCGCGACTTCCTGCGCGCCAGCCGCACCAGCGCGCGCGCCGACTGCAAGGCTTCGCGGCTTGGCGCGCGCATGGGCGTGTGGATCGAATCGGTGTCCGGCCTCGCGCTGGCGATCGCGCTTTTGTGGGGCAGTCAGCGCGTGCTCGCCGGCCATCTATCCGCGGGTCAGCTGCTCGCCTTCGTCGCCTACGTGCGCAGCGGCTCGAAGCCGGTGCGTCAATCGGGTCGCAGCAGCGCGAAAATCGCCAAGGGCGCGGCCTGCGGTGAACGCCTGCTGGCCGTGCTCGATGCGCCGCTCGAAGTCCAATCCGCGCAGGGCGCGCTGCCCGCTCCGTCGGCGCCTGAACGACTGGTGTTCCAGGGCGTTTCCTACGGACACGAGGCGCAGGGCGGCCGCGCGCTGGCGCTGAGCGGATTGACCTGCGAATTCCGCCGCGGCGAATCGACGCTGGTGTTCGGCCCCTCCGGCGCGGGCAAGAGCACGCTGGTCTCACTGGCACTGCGCCTCGCCGATCCCGAGGCGGGCAAGATCACGCTCGACGGCCTGGATCTGCGTTCGATCGAACTGGGTTCGCTGCGCGCGACGATCGCCGCCTGTCCGCAGGAAGACGGACTGTTCGGCTGGACGATTCGCGACAACCTGCTGCTCGGCCGGCCCGAGGCGAGCGAGGAAGCGCTCTGGACGGCGCTACGCCAAGCAGCCGCCGACGGCTTCGTGCGCGAACTGCCGCTTGGATTGGACACGGAACTAGGCTCCTTGGGAGCCGGCCTTTCGGGTGGTCAACAAAAGCGCCTGAATCTGGCGCGGACTTTCTTGCGCGAGGCGCCGATCCTGATCCTCGACGAGCCGTACGCCGGCCTCGACGCCGCCTCGATCGCGCGCATTCACCGCACGCTCGAGCAGCGTTCGAAGTCCGCCGTCGTGATCGTGATCGCCCACGAACGCGACGAGGGCCGACATTTCGACCGCGTCGTGTTCGTCGAACAGGGCCGCGTTCGCGACCAGGGTTCGCATGACGAACTGTTGTTGCGCACGCCTTCCTATCGGGCCGCGGCCGTCGCGGCCGGGCGGGAGCTCGAGTGATGCAGCGCCAGGCCTTCGAGATCGACGGCGAGCTGCCCGGGCGCATGGGCGATGCGCAGCTTTGCGCGCCGTCCGAACAGGACGTGCTGGCGCTCTGCAGGCAACAGCTCGCGCTGCCCGACGCTTCGCAGGCGAAGTGCACGCACGCGCGCTGGAAACGAGCGACGTCGCTGACGACTTCCTGGAGCGTGCTCGGGGCGTCGGGCGAGGCCATCCACGTGGTCTTGAAGCGCTACGCCGATCGCAAGGCCGAACTGCTCGCGGCGCGCGAGTCGCTTCCCGGGCAGGTCGTGCTCGCGGACGAGCGGCTTGCGGCCTGGCGCTTCCCGAGCGATCGCGAATTGCCCGGCCTCGAGCGTCTTTTCGATCTGCATCGCACGACGCGCCTGCTGGCACAACTGCACAGCATCGATCCGTGGGTCGCACGCTGGAACAGCTCGAGCGTGGAAGTGCTGCGCTACAAACCCGAGCACCGCGCCGTGCTGAGGCTGGACCTCGACGTGCGCCTGGGCGACAAGCGCGGCGCGAAGTCGCGCAGGATCCTCGCGGCGCGAGCCCTGCGCGCGGACGATGCCGGTGGACGCCTCGAGCGCCGCGTCGCGCTGAAGAACAGCGGCGGTCCTGGCCCATGGCCTGGTTTCCTTGGTGGTCAGGCGCGCACCGGCCTGCTCTTCGAAGAGTGGATTCAAGGAGTCGTGTGCGCGCGCGACGATTTCCGACTGGCCGGCCTGGTTGGCGCTTTGCTGCGCGAATTGCACGCGCGCGAATTGCCCGCATCCGTGCGCGACTGCGCCGACGCTCCGCGCGCAATCTCGGACCTCTTCGATGGCGCTGAAGCGCTGCGCTCGCTTGCGCGGCGAATTCGAGTTCCGCAGAGCTCGCGCACGAGTTGGATCCACGGCGACGTGCACCCCGACCAGTTGTCGGTTGGCTCGCAGGACGGCGGCGCGCGCCTGCTCGATCTGGACGGACTCGACGCCGGCGATCCGCACCGTGATCTGGGCTGCTGGATCGCCGATCAACTGTCGCGCAATCCCGGTCTGTCCCTCGACGACGCGGCCGGTCCGCTGCTCGCCGGTTACCAAAGTGCAATCGAGCGCGACGCGCTGCGCGAAAATGTCAGCTTCGAACTGTGCGTGCTCGCGGCCGGAGCGTTGCGACGCCTCGAGCCGTACGCCGTGGCCCGTGCAGAGTCGCTGCTCGAACGCGCCGTGGACGTCGTCGCCGCGAAGGCGCGGCTGTCATGAGCACGCTCGCAAAGACCTGGCCGCGGCACATGTCCGCATCCTCGATCGAACGCGTCGATGTCGATCGCGCCGGTCGAAGGGTACTCACGCTGCGTGAAAGTTCCACGCTCCAGTGGTGGTGCGAGTCCGCTTCAGGCTGGAGCTTGACCGCTCCGGCGGACGACTCCGAGCTGCCGTTCCGCGAGCGCCTGCAAGCCGAGCTGGCCCGCCCGGGAGCTCTGCTCCTGACCTGGAAGCCCGGGCGGCGGCTGGTCCTGCTCGCGCAGCGCCCGGCCGGTCCACTGCTGATCAAGGCCTATCGCCGCAGCGGATTCGAAGCCGCGCTCGCCGCCCATGGCGAAGCGCGGCGCATGCTTGCCGGCTGTGCCTGGAACGTCGCCGAACTGGTCGGTGTGCATCCCCAGCAAAGCTACCTGGAGTTCGCATTCGTCGCCGGTGCGCCGCTCGAGATCATCGAACCGGCGGCGACACACTTCTTCCGTCTCGGCGCGGGACTGCGGCAACTGCAGTCGGCGAGCCTGCCTGTCGCGGCGGCGGTGCACACGAGCAGGGACGAGCAGCGCGTCATCGAAGTGCTGCGCCAACGCTCCATCAAGACCGGTGCTGTCCTGCCCGATGGCTTCGATCAGGCCTGCGAGCGGCTGGGCCGTCTTGCATTGCGCATCCCGCCAAGCGACCCGGTGCCTTGCCATCGCGATCTGCACGATGGACAGATCCTGCGCGCCGGCAATCGCCTGACTTGCCTGGACTTCGATCTGCTGTGCCTGGCGGACACGGCGCTCGACGCGGCCAATCTCGTCGCGCATCTGCAGTTGCGCGCCCTGCAGCGCACTAGCGGCGCAACGACTGCGAGTGTGCTTGCTTGCGCACGCGCCTTCCTGGAAGGTCTCGACCGCGAAGGCGAACCAGGCTTCGGCACACGACTGTGCTGGTATCAGGCGGCGACGTTCCTGCGCCTCGCGGAGGTGCATTCGATGCGCCCGCGCTGGGCACACCTGGTCGAGCCGCTGTTGGCGCTTGCAGTTCGCTGCATGGAAGACTTGGAACGTGGCTAGGTTCGTCGCTCTCTTGCTCGCGCTCCTTGGACTGAGCGGCACACTCCAGGCCCAGGACGCGTCACAGCTTTCCGTCGGCCATTGGATCCGGGCCAAGGGTGCGCTCGAGAGCACCGGCGTCTTCGCCGCGGGCGAAATCGAAGTCGTCCAACCCGAGAACAGCGAATCGCTGACCGGCAGCGTCACGGGTTCGCTGGAGGGCGGCGCCTTTTCCCTGCTCGGCGTGCGCGTCGCGACGGACGCGCGCACGAGCTTCGAAGGTGTCAGCCCCAATGCGATCGCCGGCAAGCGCGTCAAGGTCAGCGGCCGGCTGCGCCCGGGCGGAGAATTTCTGGCGCGTCGCGTTTCCGCGCGCGATCTTGGCCGCGATCGGGTCGAGGGGCGCATCGACGCGATCGAAGGCGCGGGCGAGAGCCTGAAGCTGAGCGTGCTCGACTTCGAAGTCAGAGTCGCGGCGAAATCGAAGCTCGAACTCGGCCTGCCGCTCGCTGCATTGAAGCTCGCGGCGCCGCGCAATACCGCGCTCGAAACGCCTGCGCGCGACGAGGACGATCGCGTGCGCGGCTCGCTCCGGCTCGGCGACGATTGGGTGCTCGGCGGACTGGTCGAATACGATGCCGAGAATCGCGGCAATTTCGACCTCGATGATTCGCGCGCGCGCGATCGCTCCGAACACTTCCTCTCGTTGCGCGCCGAACTGGTCTGGACGCCCTCCGACTCGGCCCTTTTCCTGGCGAGTTACGAACACACCGAGGATTGGCGCCAGGAACAGAACAAGCCCGACTTGCAGAAGAGCGACGGCCAATTCAAGCAGGCCTACGGCTATTTCCACCAGCTCTTCTTCGGCTGGGACCTGCAGGTCGGCCGGGCCGAGTTCCACGAGTCGCGGCGCTGGCTCTACAACACGGAACTCGATGGAGTGCGCCTGCTTCGGACCTGGCAGGGCCTGCACTTCGACCTCGCGCTCACGACCAAACTCACAGACGGCAGCACGCGCGACGAGGACTCGACGAACCTGATGGCCTATGTCGGCGGCGGAACGCCCAAGCGCGGCTGGGCTGTTTGGGGAATCGATCGCGACAATCGCGAGCTCGCGAGTGAGCACACGCAACACTACGGCGCGCGCCTCCTGGGTGAGTGGCTGCCGGCG
>JAYUUV010000086.1:0-6897 GCA_043754695.1 Planctomycetota bacterium | reverse complement strand
CCGACGCAGTGTGAGGCGCTGACCATGGTCTGCGTGCAGGTGATGGGCAACGACGTCGCGGTCGGCCAATAGCCGGATCGATTCGAGCACGTTGTGAATGATCACGGGCTTGAACACGTTGAGTTCGAAGTTGCCCTGGGAGCCGGCCAGGCCGACCGCGACGTCGTTGCCCATCACCTGCACGCAGACCATGGTCAGCGCCTCACACTGCGTCGGGTTCACTTTGCCGGGCATGATCGAAGAGCCCGGTTCGTTCTCCGGCAGCCGCAACTCGCCGAGTCCGCAGCGCGGGCCCGAACCCAGCCAGCGCACGTCGTTGGCGATCTTCATCAGCGCCACGGCGCTGACGCGCAGCGTGCCGTGCAGGAAAACCAGCGCATCGTGGGCCGCCAGGCCCGAGAACTTGTTCGGCGCGCTCTTGAACGGCAGACCGCTTTCCGCGGCGACCTTGGCCGCGGCAAGTTTCGCGTACTTCGGGTGCGTGTTGAGCCCGGTGCCGACCGCCGTGCCGCCGAGCGCGAGCTCGTACAACGCGGGCAGCGTGGAGCGAATCGCGCGCGCGGCGTCGCGCAATTGCTGCACATAGCCGGAGAATTCTTGGCCCACGGTCAGCGGCGTCGCGTCCTGCAAATGCGTGCGGCCGATCTTGACCACCTTCTTCCAGGCCTTGCTCTTCTGTTCCAGCGCCAGCGCGAGCGCTTCGAGCGCCGGCAACAATCGCCGCACGGTTTGTTCGGCCGCGGCGACGTGCATGACCGTCGGGAACGTGTCGTTCGACGACTGCGAACGATTGACGTGATCGTTGGGATGGATCGGAGTCTTCGAGCCGAGTTCGCCGCCGAGCAGCTGGATCGCGCGATTCGAGATCACCTCGTTCGCGTTCATGTTCGTCTGCGTGCCCGAGCCCGTCTGCCACACGACCAACGGGAAGTGCGCATCCCACTTGCCCTCGGTCACTTCGTCGGCGGCGTCGAGCAGCGCCTTCTGCTGCTTCTTGGAAAGCTTGTCGAGTTCGCCCAGTTCGATGTTGGCCGACGCGGCCGCTTTCTTGACCAGCCCCAGTGCGCGGATCAAGGGGCGCGAAAACGTGTGCCCGCCGATCTTGAAGTTCTCGCGGCTGCGCTGGGTCTGCGCGCCCCACAGGGCGTCCGCGGGAACCTGGATCGGGCCGAAGGAGTCGCTCTCGGTGCGTGTGCTCATCGTCGTGGCCAAAATCAGAGCAGGGCCAGGTTGCGCAGCAGATCGAGGTCCTTCTGGATCGCCCCGGCGGTCTTGTTCATCAGGATGCGCGATTGCGTGTCGAGCGGAATCTCGACGATCTTCTCGACGCCCGACTTGCCGAGGATCGCGGGCACGCCCATGTAAATGCCTTCGAAGCCGTACTGGCCGTTCATGAAGCAGGCGCAGGGCAGCATGCGCCGTTCGTCGTTCAGGATCGACTTGGCCATCGCCACCGAGGCCGCGGCGGGCGCATAGAACGCGCTGCCGGTCTTGAGCAGGTTGACGATCTCCGCGCCGCCGTTGCGCGTGCGATCGGCCATCGCGTCGATCTTCGCCTTGTCGACGAGGTGCGGCAGCGTGACGCCGTTGACCGTGCAGAACTGGATCATCGGCACCATCGAGTCGCCGTGGGCGCCGAGCACCATCGCATCGACGTCGGCGACGTTGGCGCCCGTGGCTTCGGCGATGAACCAGGAGAAGCGCGCCGAGTCGAGCACACCGGCCATGCCGATGACCTGCTTCGACGAAAAACCGATCTTCGCGCGCATCAGATGCACCATCGTGTCGAGCGGATTCGTGACCACGATCACGAAGGACTCCGGCGAACCGTCGCGCACGTAGCCCGCGACCTGGTTGATGATCTTTCCGTTGACTTCGAGCAGGTCGGAGCGGCTCATGCCCGGCTTGCGCGGCAGCCCGGCGGTCACGATGAACAGATCCGATCCATAGGTCAGCTTGGGATCGGCGCTGCCTACGATGCGGGTGCCGATGCCCTCGATGGCCGCCATCTGATTCAGGTCGAGGGCGATGCCCTTCGCACGACCTTCGTTGACGTCGATGACAATGACCTCGCCGGCGAGGTTTTTCTGGGCACACAACTGGGCCGCCGTCATGCCGACATAGCCGGCGCCGACGACCGTGATTTTGCGTTGGGCAATGGAAGACATGGGGCGCAGACGTTACTCGCCCGGGCGCGAGCTTGGAAGCTCGGGCCCGCGGGGCCCGCGCCTTCGCCCGCGCAGGCCGAGCCTGGGCCGTCCGCCGTGCCGTCCTCGACTACTGCGCCGCGCCCTCGTCCTGCGCCTTCTTCCACCAGTCCTGCCAGGCCTTGACCCGTTTGGCGCGCTCGACCGCATCCGCGTGCGGGTCGAAGGGCAGACTTTTCTTGGAAACGCTGCACAAGGCGAGGTACGCGGCCTCGCGCACCGTCTGCTCCTGATCGCCCAGCGCCTCGATCAGGGCAGCGCTGGACTTGAGCGAACCAAGATCCCCGAGCACGCGCGCCGCCGCCATGCGGACGAAGATGTCGATGTCCTTCAGGCGCGGCAGGATGTATTCGGCAACGGCCGGATCGCGCGTCTCGCCGAGGCCTTGCACGGCGACCCAGCGATCGCCGCTGTTCGTGCTTTCGAGTTGCTGTACCAGGCCCATCCAGGGCGGCGTTCCCACCGGCGTCGCGGGCGCCGCGCGCGCCGCGCCCTCGGCCGGCGCGGGGCGCTTTTCCAATTCCTGCTTCAATTCGGCCAGCGCAACTTCGATCGCGCTCGCGCGGTTCTCGAGCATCACCAGCTTTTGCGCGCCCGAGTTCAACTCCTCGTCGTGGCGCTGCAGACTCGGCGCGACGCCCTGCAGGTTCTCGATCGACGCGCGCAGATCACCCAGCGCAGTCTGCGACAGCTTGTACTTGCCCTGGACTTCATCCAAGCGCAGTTCGAGTGCCTTCCGGTCGTCGCCGGCGCGGCTGTCGAGGCGGCTTTGGAGCGCAAGCAACTCCCCTTTCAATTCAGTCGAGCGTGCCGTGGCGCGCTTGTCCGCGGAACCCTGCTCCTGCTGGATCGAGTCCAACCGTTTCTGCAAGTCCGCGCTGACCCGCTCCGAGCGTTCCATGAGCCAGTAGAAGCCGCAGGCCGTCAGCGCGATGGAAAACAGGCCAAGGGCGAAGCCCGAGCCGGAGCGCTGCGCCGGTGGCGCGCTCGCGTGCGAATGGGCTGCAAGCGGTTGGGCCGGCGCGAAGCCTCCAGCCTGCGCGGCGGCGGCAACAGGCAGCGGCGTCAGCGTCGCCTCCATAGGCACGGAGGGTCTCGAGGGTTGCGGCGCGGGCCCTGCAAATGGATTTGCATCCGAAGGCTCCTCGCGCTGGGTCATCAACTGGTCGCACTTGAGGCAAATGACACGCCCCTTGCGCATGAAAGCCCGCCCGGCGTCCAGCTCGGACTGCGGCACCGATTCGTTGCACAGATCGCAGAAGAGGATCTTCATGGTTTTCCTAAGAAGTCGCGCAAGCGCGGGAACTCCACTGCCGAGGGTCACTAGTTCCGGAGGCGGCGGAGTCTCTCTATATACTGAAACGAGCGTCGGCGACCGACCCCGCAACGCTAGCAATAGCCGGACCCCAGGTCGCAGATGGCCACAGACTTCCATTCCATGGACCCAATCCCTTGACCGAAGAAGCGCTCGAAATTTCCGAGAGCCTGAAAAACCGCCTCGATCGGTTGGGTCTCGAGTTCTTGGCCGATGTCTTGGGGATCGAGGCCCGCGAAAGGCCCGCGAACGCGGAAGCGCTGGCCTGCCTGGGCATGGTCCTGACGAAACTGGGTCGTTATGGCGAGGGATTGGCGGTCGATCGGCGCCTGGTCGAACTTCAGCCGAAGGATTCGACGGCCCACTACAATCTGGCCTGTTCGCTAGCGCTCACAGGTGAGTGCGCGCAAGCGCTCAGTTCGCTCGAGCTCGCGGTGCGCCACGGCTACGACGATGCCGAGCACCTCGAATCCGACCCGGACCTCGTGTCGCTGCGGGCCGAGCCGCGCTTCCAGAGCCTGCTCACGTCATTGCGCGAGCCGGCCTGACGACGCAGGGTCACTCAGTGCGACGCGGTGAGGATGCCTTCGCTCTGACGTTCTTTCCACCAGGCCTCCCAGCGCAGCACGGCCCCATCGCGGGCGATCGAGGCCTCTTTGGCGTCGTAACCGAAGCGCTCGCCAGTGGATTCGAAGAGTGCCTGGGCGCACAGCGCGCGGCTCATCGTCGACTCGTCACGCAGCCCGGCGATCAGCACCGGCGCATGGCTCCAGTCGCCCAGGCGCAGGAACATGCGCGCGCGTTCGTAGCGCAGGGCCGGAGCCTCGGTCTGCTTCCATTCGATTTGGTGCAGCACGTTGACCAACCGGCTGTCGCGCGTCGCGCCCAGCGCGGCAATCGCACTTCCGGCGACGTCCGCGCGCGGATCCTGCGCCAATTCCAAGAGCTTCGGATAGGCCGGTTCACCGACCGTCGCAAACCATTGAATCTGTTCGATGCGCTCGTGGCCGTGGGTCCAAGGCAGGCGTTGAGCCTCGTCCTCGATCTGTTGTCGCAGCACCGGCGAGGGTTCCATCCACGGTCCTTCGCTGACTTTTCTGGGCTGCTGCCCTTCGGTGGTCGTGATGCAGCCCGCGAGCATGGCGAGCAGGCCAATGACGACAAGAGACGATGTGCGGGTGTGAATGGAATGGAATCGCATGCTTGGCTCCTGCGACCGGATGATGGAGGGTCGCGAGCGGACTATCGGAGAAGCCGGCGAAATCCTTGATGCCCTGGCGGGGCGGCTTCCCTACCTGGGCTTCAGACCTATCAGGAGGGCAGCTCCCAGCAGCACGAGCGAACCAAGCAGGACTGCGCCGGAGAGGGGCTGGGCCCGGCGCACGCGCTCCCCGGCGGCCTCGGTCTCCGGCCGGGGGGCGGGCCTGCCCAGCCTCAATGGAAGTTGGCAGAACTCGGCCGGCATGGGCGGCGCGAGGGCGACGCTGCCGCAGGGCACGAGTTGGTCATTGAAAAGCTCGAGCACGCTGCTGTGCCCTGCGCGCGAGAGTTGCGCGAGCAGTGGCTCAGGAAGCGTTGCGCAACGCGTGGTCAACGGACTTTCGGCGAACTCCGTTGGCGGGGCAAGCTCGAGTCTCCCGCCGTCGGGGAAGACTGCGCCCAGTCTCGGCGTGGTCGTGGCGTCCAGTCCGCGGATCCAGAGCACGCCGCGCTCGAGCGTGGCTCGCGGCTGCAGCGTTCGTGCGGGCCCTGCGCGCGCCAGTGCGCGCAGCAGCGGCGCGAGGACGGCGGGTTCGCGCGCGGCGGAGGCCCAGCCTTGCGCGGGCAGGCTTGCCATTCCGGCGCAGACTCCAAGTCCGTGGGTGCGCAGTGCCAGCACGGGATCGCCCTCGACGCTGCGCCAGAGCACCTGCGCGGAGCCCTGCGCGCGAGCGATCCAAGAGCGCTCGATCGAACTCGGTGCCGCCGCGCCAAGCGCCGCGGCCAGCTCGCCGGCCAGCGATCCTTGCGAAAAACTGCCGGCGGCAGTCTGCACCAGCAAGGTCGGTTCCCGCAGGCGCTGCGCGTCGACCGCCCGTGAAAAGACCTCGGCCAGCCGCAGCGGATCCTCGATGCGAGCGAGCTCGCGGCCGGGCGGCAAAAGACTCGCCAGGAACTGCGCGTCCGCGTCGGGACCGAAGGCGATCACGGCCAACTCGACGCGCGCGGCGGCGAGCGCCGCGCGCAGCGCCGTCTGATCAGAAAAATCCGCCGCGCGCGGATCGCGGCCGTCGCTCAGCAGCAACGCAAGCGTCTGACGCGTCTCGTTTTTCCTGGCGAGCGCAAGTTGTTCGAGCGCGCCCAAAACGTTCGTGCCGCCCGTGGGCGAGCGCGCGCGCAACAGTGCAGCGAGATCCAGTTGCGCCAGAAGGCTGCTATTCGCCTCGCGCAACACGCACGCCGGTTCCAACTCGCGCGTGAAAAACGCGAGCATGAGCCGGTCCTGCGCGGGAACGACGCCGGCCAGCTCGAGAGCTGCGCTGCGCACGCCGTCGAAGACTGCGCCTGACATCGAACCCGACCCGTCGATCAGCAAGAGCACATCGCGCGGCCGACGCTCGGGCAAGTCGGGAAGCAGCGCGAGCAGCGCGCTTGCGCCGCTCACGACACCCGAGGGCGACGTCTGCGCGCGCAGCGCAGCGGATCCCGAACAGTCGAGCCAGCCGCCGCCGGCATCGACGAACTGGCGCATCAGGTCGCCGGGAAGCTGGCCGGGATCCACATCGAGCGTCAGCACCGCGCGCACGTGGACGAGTGCGAGCGGCAAGCCCTCGAGCGAAGTCGGCAGGAATGCGAGACCGGGCCAACGACCGGCCTGCGTCGCGAACAGCTCGGCCGCGCGCGCAGCCGCGCTGCCCGCTTCGGCGTCCGTCGGCGTGACGACCGCGATCCCGAGCGCGCCGCCGACATCGACCCAGGCCGCGCTGCTGTCGTTCTCAGGAATCGGATCGCCCGCGAGTCCAAGGCGCACGGCGACTTCGACTCCGCCCGCGGGCGCGGCGCCGAGGTCGAAGCGCCAGGTAGCGCTGACGCGACCGGCCTCGAGCTGACGCGCGAATTTCAAGCGCCGCGCTTGGCCGCTGCCGCTCAATTGGAATTCGACTTGCACGGTTCGCGCGGAGCCCTGGCCTGCCGCGGAAGTTTCGGCGGCAAGCTGCGCCTCGACCTGGATCTGCGCGGCGAGCGGCGCACCTTCCTCGACATGCTCGGGAGTCCACAAGGAAACCAGCGCGATGTCGTCCAAATCCGGCGCAGGAAGTTCGAGTTGCTCCACGCGCAATCCCGCACGCGCGAGCGCGCGCAACGATTCGTCGACGGCCCGCCCGGTGTTTCGGC
>JAYUUV010000085.1:0-10537 GCA_043754695.1 Planctomycetota bacterium | reverse complement strand
CACCTGAAGACATCCGCTCCTGGTCGTACGGGGAAGTCAAAAAACCCGAGACGATCAACTACCGGACCTACCGTCCGGAGCGCGACGGCTTGTTCTGCGAGCGCATCTTCGGTCCCGAGAAGGACTGGGAATGCTTCTGCGGCAAGTACAAAGGCATCAAGCACAAGGGCATCGTCTGCGACAAGTGCGGCGTGATGATCACGCACTCCAGAGTGCGCCGCAAACGCATGGGCCACATCAACCTGGCCGCGCCCGTCGCGCACATCTGGTTCTTCAAGGCCATGCCTTCGCGCCTGGGCACCTTGCTCGGGATCCAGACTTCGAACCTCGAGCGCGTGGTCTATTTCCAGGACTACATCGTCATCGATCCGGGTGACACGCCGCTCGACGCGCACCAGCTGCTGACCGAAGAAGAGTTCCGCCAGTCGCGCGCCAAGTACGGCAGCGAATTCGACGCCGACATGGGCGCCGAGGCGGTCAAGAAGATCCTGCGCAAGCTCGATCTGTCGAAGCTCTCCGCGGAGTTGCGCGAAGAACTGCTCTCGACGCGCTCGAAGCAGCGCATGAAGGACATCATCAAGCGTCTGCGCACGGTCGAGATGCTGCGCGACTCCGGGAACAATCCCGAATGGATGATCCTGGATGTGATCCCGGTCATTCCGCCGGATCTGCGCCCGCTCGTGCTGCTCGATTCGGGCAACTTCGCGACCAGCGACCTCAACGATCTCTACCGCCGCCTGATCAACCGCAACAACCGGTTGAAGAAGCTGCTCGACCTCAACGCGCCCGAGGTGATCATCCGCAACGAGAAGCGGATGTTGCAGCAATCGGTCGACGCCCTGTTCGACAACGGCCGTTGCCGCCGCGCGGTGCTCGGCAGTTCCAACCGCCCGCTCAAGTCGCTGACCGACATGATCAAGGGCAAGCAGGGCCGTTTCCGCGAGAACCTGCTCGGCAAGCGCGTCGACTACTCGGCCCGCTCCGTGATCGTCGTCGGCCCCGAGCTGCGCCTGCACCAGTGCGGTCTGCCGAAGAAAGTGGCCCTCGAACTGTTCCAGCCGTTCATCATCCGCCGCCTGAAGGAGCTCGGACTCGCTGACACGATCAAGTCGGCGAAGAAGATGCTCGAGCGCCGCGACGAAGAGGTCTGGGACATCCTCGAGGAGGTCATCCGCGACCACCCCGTGCTGCTCAACCGCGCGCCCACTTTGCACCGCATGGGCATCCAGGCTTTCGAGCCCGTGCTCATCGAAGGCAACGCCATCCGTCTGCACCCCTTGGTCTGCGGCGGGTTCAACGCCGACTTCGACGGTGACCAGATGGCCGTGCACTTGCCGCTCTCGTATGAGGCGCAGATCGAGGCGAGCACGCTGATGCTCTCCACGAACAACGTGTTCTCGCCCGCCAACGGCGCGCCGATCATCTCGCCGTCCCAGGACATGGTGCTGGGCATCCATTACCTGACCAAGAGCCACCTCGGCGCCGAGCGCGCGACCAAGAAGCCGATGCGCTTCTCCTCGCTCTCGGAATTGTTCCTGGCCTACGGACACGGCGTGGCGACCACGCACCAGCCGGTGCTCGTGCGCATGGACGCAGGCCGTCAGATCAAGAACGGCGCCAAGTTGCCGCTGGTCGACGTCGACGCGCGCGGCACGATTCCCGGCGCGGCGAAGGACGATCCGAAGGCCAAGCGCGTCTACTTGACCTCGACGGTCGGTCGCGCAGTGTTCAACGACATCCTGCCCGCGGGCATGCCGTTTTATAACTACGAGCTCGACAAGCGCGGCATCCAGGCGTTGATCAGCGATTGCCACCGGCTGCTCGGCCGCGACGCGACGCTGCGGCTGCTCGACGACCTCAAGGACCTCGGCTTCAAAGCCAGCACGCGCGCCGGACTTTCGTTCGCCAAGGACGACATCCGCGTGCCGCCGTCCAAGGGCTTGATCCTGGCCGAGACGCAGAAGGAAATCGACAAGGTCGAAAAGGCCTTCCAGAAGGGCGTGATCACCGAAGGCGAACGCTACCTCAAGATCATCGACTTGTGGACGCATGCCCGCGAGAAGGTCGGCGAGGACTTGATGGCGGTCTTGCGCGAGGACTACTACGAAGGCTCGAACTACGTCAACCCGATCTACTGCATGGTCAGTTCGGGTGCGCGCGGTTCCGTCGACCAGATCCGCCAGCTCGGCGGGATGCGCGGTCTGATGGCCAAGCCCTCGGGCAAGATCATCGAAACGCCGATCAAGGCGAACTTCCGCGAAGGTCTGAAGGTGCTCGAGTACTTCAGTTCCACGCACGGCGCGCGCAAGGGTCTGGCCGACACGGCCTTGAAGACCGCCGACGCCGGTTACCTGACGCGCAAGCTGACCGACGTCGCACAGAACGTCGTGGTCACGATCGAGGATTGCGGCACGCTCAACGGCGTGACCAAGGGCATCGTCTACAAGGGCGAAAAAGTCGCCGTGTCCCTGGCCCAAGCGATCCGTGGCCGCGGCGCGCGCGACTCGATCCTCGACGTGGTCAACGACGAGGTCATCGTTCGCGAAGGCGATCTGATCACCGAAGACGCAGCCGCGCGCATCGAAGCGCTCGGCTACGAAAAGATCCGCGTGCGTTCGGCGCTGACCTGCGAAGCCGGCTTCGGCGTTTGCGCGCGCTGTTACGGCATGGACCTGGCGCGCGGCACATTGGCCGAGCGCGGCCTTGCCGCGGGCATCATCGCCGCGCAGTCGATCGGTGAACCCGGCACGCAGCTGACCATGCGCACGTTCCACATCGGTGGCACGGCGAGCCGCGCGGTCGAGGAATCCGAAGTCAAGGCCAAGCGCGCCGGCAAGGTCGCGTTCGCGAACTTGCGCGTCGTCACGAACTCGCTGAACCAACAGGTCGTGCTCAACCGCAACGGCGAAATCCGCTTGCTCGATGCGCGCGGCCGTCAGATCGACCAATACCCGGTGCCGACCGGCGCCGTGGTCTTCGTCAAGGACGGCGACGAGGTCAAGATCGGCACGCGTATGTGTCAATGGGACCCGCACCACGTTCCGATCCTGGCCGAGTTCAAGGGCAAGATCCGCTACGAGGACCTGATCGAGGGCAAGACGATGCGCGTCGAGCGCGATGCCCGCCGCGGCACCGTTCGCAAGCTGGTCGTCGAGCACAAGGGCGACCTGCACCCGCAGCTGATCCTCGAAGACGCCGCCGGCCATCCGCTGGCGCTGTATCCGATTCCCGAGCGCGCCTACATCGAAGTCGACGAAGGCGTGATGATCGGGCCCGGCGAATTGCTCGCCAAGACCGCGCGCGAAATCGGCGGCACGGAAGACATCACCGGCGGTCTGCCGCGGGTCACCGAGCTGTTCGAAGCGCGCCGTCCCAAGGAACCGGCAGTCATCTCCGAGATCGAAGGTGTGGTCGAACTCGGCGAGAAGAAACGCGGCAAGCGCACGATCATCGTGCGTGCGCTCGGCGCCAAGGGCGAAGTCATCGAAGAGAAGGAACACTCGGTTCCGCAGGGCAAGCACTTGCGCGTCCACAAGGGCGACGACGTGCGCGCCGGCGAGCCGCTCGTCGATGGGCCGCTCGACCCGCACGACATCCTCACCATCACCGGTGAAGAAGACGTGCAGGCCTACCTGTTGCGCGAAATCCAGAACGTCTACCGCTCGCAGGGTGTGACGATCGACGACAAGCACATCGAGATCATCGTTTCGCAGATGATGCGCAAGGTGCAGGTCAAGGATCCCGGCGACAGTGAGTTCCTGCCCGGCGCAGTCGTCGACCGCTTCCGCTTCCGCAAGGAAAACGACAAGTTGCGCGTGGCGCGCAAGAAGCCGGCGACGGGCGAAACCCTGTTGCTCGGCATCACCAAGGCTTCGCTGTCCTCGGAGTCCTTCATCTCGGCCGCGAGCTTCCAGGAGACCACCAAGGTCTTGACCGAAGCTGCGATCGCGGGACGCCGCGACCACCTCGTGGGCCTCAAGGAAAACGTGATCCTCGGGCACATGGTTCCGACCGGCACGGGCTTCCGCGATCACCACCGTACGCGTGTGAAGAAGAACATCGACTTCGGCGAGATCGGGACCACGGTCAGCTTCAGTCCCAAGTCGCTGGACCCCGACCTCGAGGCGCTGATTGGCGGCCTCGACGGTCTGGAGAAGGTCGAACCGGCCATGGCCATGGCGGCCGGTGCGGGCAAGGCCGATGCTCCGCGCACGCGCGCGGCGGCGATTTTCGACGACGAGCCGGCTGAGGACGAAGTCGTCAAGGCCGATGATGTCGACGATGTCGCGCTGGATCCCGACGCTCCGATCGTCGAGCGCGTGCTCGACGACGACGATGACTCAGATGCCGATTTCGACGGCGCGGAACCGTCGGACGACGAAGCCTGAGCCTCGTTTTCGCCTGAATTCCACGACCCGGGCCCCGTCGGTCTTCGGACTGGTCGGGGCCCGCTTTTTCCAGCGCGCAGGCCCTTTCCACGCACGATTCCTGCGCGCGCCGGGGCCTCTGGCTTGACGGCTCGCGGCCAATCCCTACACTGTCCGGCCCTCACAGAAGCGCTGACTCCCTATGCCGACGATCAACCAGCTGATTCGCAAGCCCCGCGTTCAACAGAAGCGGCGCACCAAATCGCCCGTGCTCGACGCCTGCCCGCAAAAGCGCGGCGTGTGTCTGCAGGTCAAGACGATGACCCCCAAGAAGCCGAACTCGGCTTTGCGGAAGGTCGCGCGCGTGCGCTTGTCGAACGGCAAGGAAGTCACCGTCTACATTCCCGGCGAGGGTCACAACCTGCAGGAGCACTCCGTGGTGCTGATCCGCGGCGGCCGCGTTCGCGACCTGCCCGGTGTCCGCTACCACATCATCCGCGGCACGCTCGACACCGCCGGCGTCGACGGCCGTCAGAACGAGCGCTCGAAGTACGGCACCAAGCGTCCGAAGAAGTGAGCTAGAGCCACAACAAGCACATGCCGCGCAACTACAAATCAACCGCCGTCCTGCTGAAGCCCGATCCGCGCTTCAACTCGATGCTGGCGACGAAGATCATCAACAAGATCATGCTCAGCGGGAAGAAATCCACCGCCCAGGCGATCTTCTACGAAGCCGTCGATCTGGCGCACAAGAAGTTCCCCGACGTCATCGACGCCGCGGACATCTTCAACCGCGCGGTCGACAACATCCGCCCGTCCGTCGAAGTGCGCTCCAAGCGCGTCGGTGGTGCCAACTACCAGGTGCCGCGCGAAGTGCGCCGCAATCGGCAACAATCGCTGGCGATCCGCTGGCTGGTCGACAACGCGCGCAAGAAAAAAGGCAAGCCGATGGCGCTGCGCCTGTCCGAGGAATTGGCCGATGCCTACAACGGCGCCGGCGCCTCGGTGGCCTGGAAGGAATCGGTCCACAAGATGGCCGAAGCCAACCGCGCCTACTCGCACTACGCGCACTGATCGCCAGAGCCTCCGGGCTCCGCTCGAATCTGAAGGAACGCCCTGGAACACTCCGGGGCGTTTCGCGTTTCAGGAGAGTTTTGCTTGCTACGCTCTTCGCGTGGACATTCTGATCGTGCGCGATCCGCGCGAACCGGCCAAGAAGTGTTCGCTCACTCCGCTGCGCGGTCTCGCGGGCGTGAGCTTCATTTCTCTGCGCGGTGGCAGGCGTGTCGATGCGGGCCGACGCATCTGGCTGCACCCCGAGGGCCCGGAAATCTCCGCCGCGGATCGCGGACTCGACCTGCTGCTCGTCGATTGCGCGTGGCGCAAATTGCCGCAGCTTTCCAAGGCGATCGACGGCGATCTCATTCAAAGACGCCTGCCGCCGCTGATCAGCGCCTATCCGCGCAAGAGCAAGGTTGCCGTCGATCCAAAGCACGGTCTCGCTTCGGTCGAAGCGCTCTACGCGGCCATCGCGCTGCTGGAGGGGCCGCGTCCGGAACTCTTGGCCCAGTATCGTTGGGCCGCGGATTTCTTGGCGGCCAACCCCAGCCTGCCGCGAATCTAGTGCATATGTCCGACACCGTCACTCCTGCGCAGCCGTCCGACCTGGCGCGCGTGCGCAATTTCGGCGTCGTCGCGCACATCGACGCGGGCAAGACCACGCTGTGCGAGCGCATGCTCGTGCGCACCGGTGTCGAAGCGCGCCCTGGTGAAGTCGAGGACGGCACAGCCGCGCTCGACTGGATGCCTGAAGAGCGCGAGCGCGGAATCAGCATCTCAGCTGCGGCGACCAGCCTGCCGTGGCGCGAGCACCAACTGCATCTGATCGATACGCCGGGCCACGTCGATTTCACGATCGAAGTCGAGCGCTCGCTGCGCGTGCTCGATGGTGCGATCATCGTCTTCGACGTGCTTGCAGGCGTGCAGGCGCAGTCCGAAGCGGTCTGGAAGCAGATGCGCCGGCACGGCTGCGCCGCGGTGGCGTTCGTCAACAAGCTCGACCGCGCCGGCGCGGATTTCATGTCCGCGCTGGGCGGCATCGAGCGTCGTCTCGGCGTGCGTTGTGCAGCGGTGGCCTATCCCTATTACCGCGCTGCTGAGCTTGTGATGGTCGCCGACGTCGTGCGCCTGTGCGCGATCGGGTCCTGCGTGGGCGCACGGCCTGCGCTGTGGGTGGAATTGCCCGCAGCGATCGTCGAGGAAGTCGGTGTGTTGCGCGCCGAACTCGCCGAGCTGCTCGCCGAGGAAGACGACGAGATCTTCGAGTGTGTCGCCGACGGACGAACGCCCGCAGCGGAGCTCATGCTCGCGGCGCTGCGGCGGCGAACGCTCGACGGCTCGCTGCTGGCGGTGGCCTGCGGCAGCGCGCTCAACGCGATCGGCATCGACGCAGCGCTCGACCTGGTCGTCGATCTCTTGCCTTCGCCCGCGGACAAGCCGCCGGTGCGCGTGATCGCGAGCGGCGGCGCGGAGCTTGTTCTCGTCCAGCGCGCGGACGAGCCCATGCTGCTGTTCGCCTTCAAATTGCAGCGCATCGGCGCGCGCGATCTGGTTTTCGTGCGCGTGATGCGCGGTCAGCTGCGGGCGGGGGACCAGGCCGTCGTGGCGCGCGGACCCGCCAACGTGACTGCGCGCGCGATTTATCGGCCACACGCCGACAGTTTGGAGCCCGTCGAACTCGCGGTCTGCGGCGACATCGTCGCCGTCGAAGGTTTCGACAGCGTCGCCACAGGCGACACGATCTGCGATCCACGCTCGGTGTGCGCACTGGAGGGCCTCGAAGTGCCGGCACCCGTGCTCAGTCTCGCGGTCGAGCCGGTGAGCGCGAAGGATCGCGAGGCCCTGCGCGCCGGTCTGGCTCGCCTGGTGCGCGAGGATCCCAGTCTGGCCGTGCGCGAGGAAGAGGCCAGCGGGCAGTGGATCCTCTCCGGCATGGGCGAATTGCACTTGGAAATCGCGCTCGGACAGTTGCGCGCGCAGACGAAACTTGCCGTGCGCAGTTCCGCGCCGCAGGTCGCCTATCGGGAAGTCCTGCTGCAACCGCTGCGCGCTTCCGCGCGCATCGAGCGTGCCTTTGGGACCGCCACCTTGCTTGGGGCCATCGAGCTGGAAGTGCTTCCCGTCCGCGAGGCGAACTCGGTCGAAGTCAGTTTCGATGCGGAGGCCGCGCCAGCGCAGGCCTACCAGCCCGCCATCGCTGCGACACTTGCGTCGCTGGCGATGGTCGGGCCCGCGAGCGGCAATCCGCTCTCGCGTGCCCGCATCCACGTGCGCGCGGCTGGGCGCGCGGGAGAAGCGGATTCCGAGGCCGGCGTGCTGCAGGCGGTCGGTTCGGCCTGGCACGAGCTCTTGCCGCGGCTCGAGGTCGAGCTGCACGAACCGTGGATGTCCTTCGAGGTCTTGACGCCCTCGGCCTACGCCGGTGGGGTGCTGGGGGACCTTCAGGCACGCTCGGCGGTTATCAGCGAGGTGCAGTCCCAGGGCACGGCGACGCGCATCCAGGGCGGCGTGCCGCTCTACGGAATGTTCGGCTACGCCTCGGCTGCGCGCTCACTGACGCAGGGCCGCGCCGAGTTCTCGATGCGACCTGCCGGAACACGCGCGGTTCCGAGGCAGGACCTGGCCGCGCGCGGGCTCGCCGGAGAATAAATCCGTGGCCGGCGGCGCAAGTGCGCGCCGCACGGGCAGGCTAAATCCCAGGGAATCCGCGGGTTAGGAGCCGGATGGGGGGGGAGGCGCCGAGCCGTCTCAATACTCGTGCTCGAGCGTTGACGACCCACGGGGGCGCTGCTATCTTGTCCCCCCCTTCGAACCGCCGTGGGCCTCGACCCTGGGCGCGCTTCGCACCTTCGGGTGTAGCGCGCACCGGCAGAGAGCGCACCAAGCGGTCGAATGTTGTTTACCCAGTACCCGTCTTGTTTTGCCCGCACGCAACCTTTCACCCGCCCACCGCGAAGCTCCCGTCTCGATGAAGGACAAGATCCAGATCCGCATGGAAGCCTACGACCACGAGGCCCTCGATCAGTCGGGGCTCGAGATCGTCGAAACCGCCAAGCGGACGGGTGCGCGCGTTGCCGGACCGATTCCCTTGCCGACCCGCATCGAGCGCTACACCGTGTTGCGCTCGCCGTTCATCGACAAGAAGTCGCGCGAGCAGTTCGAGATTCGCACACACAAGCGGTTGATCTACATCTCGGAGCCCACCAGTCAAACGGTGGACGCCCTGTCTAGCCTCAACATGCCCGCGGGGGTGGAAATCCGTATCAAGGCCTGACCCGGCCTCGAGCGCGACCTGGCGAGCTGGCCTGGTCGCGTCGGACTCCGGCTGAAGCGCACTGCGCCGAAGCCAGAACGTTTCCGCCTCACCCAACCCTCGTGGCCGACTTCGTCGGCTGCGCAGTCCCTGCGCCCTGCTCGGCTCAGTCGACGTTTGACACTTCAGATTCTTTTTGCCGCGTGGCCAGGCGTTGGACCCGCCGCACTCTTGCGCTGTTGCAAGGGTGGCGACGGTCCCTGGTCGAACCGGCCTTACCCCCTCAGTTCTCTGGCTCATGACGCTGATCCTTGGACGAAAGCTCGGAATGTCGCAGGTCTTCGCGGACGACGGCACGGTCACAGGTGTGACCGTGGTGGCCGCGGGTCCGTGCACGGTCTGCCAGGTACGCACGCAAGAATCGGATGGCTATGACGCCATTCAGTTCGGCTTCGAGGACATCCCCGACGCCCGCTCGCGCAAGCCCCAACTCGGCCATTTCAAGAAGGCCGGAGTCGCCCCCAAGCGCTTCCTGCGCGAAGAGCGCCTCGACGCGCCCGCCACCCTGAAGGTCGGCGAGACGATCACGGCTTCCATCTTCAAGGTGGGGGACATCGTCGACGTCGTCGGCACCAGCAAGGGCCGCGGCTTCGCCGGCACGATCAAGCGCCACGGTTTCCACCGCGGCCCCGAAACGCACGGCTGCATGAACGTGCGCCAGCCCGGTTCGATCGCCAGTCGACGCATCGGCAAGATCCCGAAGGGCAAGCGCATGGCCGGCCACTTCGGTGTCGAACGCTGCACGAGCAAGAACCTGAAGGTGGTCAAGATCGACGAGGCGCGCGGATTGATCTTCGTCTCGGGTGCGGTCGCCGGACCCAATCAAGGACTGGTCCAAGTTCAAGCTGCGCGCACGCCGCGCCGCACCGTGGTCGACGCGCCCAAAGCCAAGGCCTGAGCCCTAAGCGCTCAACAATCCAACTCCACGGGAGCCCATGAAAGTCAAGGTCTACAAGGCTGGGAAAGTCAGTGACAGCGAGCTCGCCGAGCAGCCGTTCGGCGACAGCGTGCTCTACCGCACGCTCAAGAGTTCGGTGCTTTCGCACCAAGCCAATCAGCGCCAGGGCACGGTCAAGACGAAGGGCCGTTCCGAAGTCGCCGGCTCCGGGAAGAAGCCCTGGAAGCAAAAGCACACCGGGCGCGCGCGCGCCGGCGACCGCATGTCGCCGATCTGGCGCGGTGGCGGCACGGTCTTCGGTCCCTTGCCCCGCGATCACCGTTTCGATCTGCCCGCGCGCGAGCGCCGCGTCGCCTTGCGCAGCGCGATCTTCGGCAAATTGAAGGACGGCGAGTTCGTGCTGGCCGATCTGGGCGCGCTGCGCGGTGCGGCGCCGTCCGCCAAGTCCGCGCGCAAGGTGCTCGCCGATCTCGGAGCGCCGCGCCGTGCGGTCGTCGTGCTTGCCGCGCCCGACGAAACCGTCTGGAAGTCGTTCCGCAATTTCCCCGGCGTCACGATTCGTCCGGCCTGTGATTTGTGCGCCTTCGACGTCGTGACGGCTTCGATCGTGATCTGCGAGCCCGGCGCTTTCGAAGCGCTCGGCAAGCGCGTCGGTCTGGTGGCGAGCGCGAGCTAGGAACCCCCATGGCTACAACTACAACGCATTCAACATCGACCGGCTCCTTGGATCGCTTCTACCGGATCATCCAGAAACCGATCATCTCCGAGAAGGCGACCGACGACACCGGCCGCCGCAACGCCTACCACTTCCGAGTCCCGATCGACGCCAACAAGGTCGAGATCCGTCAGGCGGTCGAGAAGCTCTTCTCCGTGAAAGTGCGCTCCGTGAACACCGCGCGC
>JAYUUV010000084.1:0-9031 GCA_043754695.1 Planctomycetota bacterium | reverse complement strand
CGGGCTTGCAGACACTTCAGGAGTTCATGCGCAGCTTTCCGGTCCCGGCGCGCGTGCGTGGGGTGAGCTATTTCCACGGCGGCCGGGTGCGCGATGTGGTCAGGTCCGCGGACGCCATCCGCGGCTCGGTCCAGGGCACGAGCGTCTATGCCCTGGAGCTGACGCGCTCGCCGCGGCGCTGGAAGTTGACCTGCACCTGCACGGAGGCCGTTGCCGGCCAACTGTGCAAACACGGCTACGCGTTCCTGTCCGAGATCCTGCAGCGCGGTGGCGCCAAGGACCTCGAGGTGCACGCCAAGGCGGGCGACCGGGACCTGGCACTGGCGCCCTCGGCCGCGGCGAGAGCGCAGCCCACGCCGGATCAATGGCTCGAGTGGTTGAGCAACCTGCGCTTCGATCAGCCGCCGGCGCGCTCGCGCGTGCAGTTGCTCTACGTGCTCTCGGCCGGCGAAGCGCGTTCCAAGCTGGCCGAAGTCGAAGTCATGGTCGCGAAAAAACGTTCGAGCTGGCGCCCGCAGGAGGTCCAGCCGATGTGGATCGCGCCGCAGATTTCCGAACTCGACGCGCTCGATCGCCGCGCGCTCGCGCTGATCCACGGCGGCGTGTCGCTCCACGATGTGCCGCGCGGACCGCGCCCCTTCGGTCACGACATGCAGAATGCGCTGATCGACGCACTCGTGCGCGAAGGCCGGCTGTGTTACGTCGCGCCGCGCAAACGCGGCATCAAGACGCTGGCCCTCGACGAGGGCGGCGCGTGGAGCTTCGAGGTTTCGCTGGAGCGCATCGACGAATGGCTCGAACTCGACGGTTGGCTGCGCCGCGACCTCGAGCGCATCGACCTGGCCAACGTCGAACTTGCGCTGCACGGCGACTTCGCCATCGCGCGCGAGCGCCTGATGAGGGTCGATTGGCACGACGCATACGAGCTGGCTTCGATCCTGGTCGGCGCCTCGCCCGCGCGACTTTCGATCGACGCGGCGGCGAAGCTGGTCGCGCTCTTCGGCCGTTGTCCGGTCACGTTGCCGGTGCACGCCGATGAGTTCGTGGAAGTCGTCGACGGCCCGGCGACTGCGGTGCTCGAACTGCTTTCAGAGCAGGGCCCGCGCGGTTTTCTGCCGCTGGGAATCCATTTCGAATATGGCGGCAAGCGCTTCGATCGCGACGCGGAGCACCGCGAGCAGAGTGACGTGCGGCTGTTGCGAGTGATGCGCGACACCGAGCGCGAGACTTCCGCCCTGCGCGAGTTCCAGGGCGCGGGCGCGGAACTTTACGAGCCGCGCCGGGCTGAGGTCGACGGCGTCGTGCACACCAGCAATCTCGTGCCGCTGCTGCGCGGACTCAGCGATCTGGGCTGGAAGATCGAGGGACAAGGCAAGCCGATCGCGACCGGCGGAGTGGCGAGCGCCTCGGTGCGCTCGGGCCTCGACTGGTTCGATCTCTCCGTGCAAGTCGACTTCGAAGGCGCGCGCGCCGACACCGGCGCGCTGGTCGAAGCGCTCGCGGCCAAATCGAAACTCGTACGCCTCTCCGATGGAAGCCTCGGCCTGTTGCCCGATGACTTTCTCGCGCAGTGGGGGCTTTCGCTGCGCGCGGGCAAACGCGAAGGCCAGGCCGTGCGCTTCTCGCAGGGCCGAGCCTTCGTGCTCGACGCGCTGCTCGCCGAACAGTCCACGGTCTCGCTCGACGAAAAATTCGAGAGCTGGCGCGAGGGCCTCTCCAACGCGCGCAATCGCGGGACGATTCGCGAGCCCGACGACTTCGTGGGCGAGTTGCGCGGTTATCAGCGCGAGGGCCTGGCCTGGCTCGAATTTCTCAGCAGCGCCGGACTCGGCGGCTGCCTGGCCGACGACATGGGCCTGGGCAAGACGGTGCAGGTGCTCGCTTTTGCCCTGATGCGCAAGGACAAGGCGCGCGGGCCGACGCTGGTCGTGGCGCCGAAGACTCTGTTGTTCAACTGGGAGAGCGAGTGCCGGCGCTTCACGCCCGCGCTCAAAGTGCACATCCACCACGGCAACGCGCGCGCGAAGACCAGCGAGCCGCTGCAGGATGCGGAGTTGATCGTGACCACCTACGGCACGTTGCGACTCGATATCGAGCTCTTGGCGAAAATCGAATTCGACATGCTCGTGCTCGACGAGGCGCAGGCGATCAAGAATCCGAACAGTCAGGCGGCCAAGGCCTCGCGTCTGCTGCGTGGCAAGCTGCGCCTGGCGCTGACCGGAACTCCGGTCGAGAACCGGCTCGGCGATTTGCTCTCGATTTTCGAGTATCTCAATCCAGGCATGGTCGAAGGCAGCCGCGCTCTGCGCGCGCTGGGCGCCGAGGACGACATCCACGCCGCACGCCTCGCCGCCAAGGCGCTGCGTCCGTTCATGCTGCGGCGCACGAAAGAGGAAGTCTTGCGCGACCTGCCGCCCAAGACCGAGCAGACGCTGCTCGTCGAACTCGAGGGCGCGCAGCTGCGCGAGTACACGAAGCTGCGCGCGCACTATCGCCGCGAGCTCTTGGCGCAGGTCGACGAAGTCGGGCTCGATGGCGCGCGCATGAACGTGCTCGAAGCGCTGCTGCGTCTGCGCCAGGCCGCCTGTCACGTCGGCTTGATCGACGAAACGCGCGTCGACGAACCTTGCGCGAAGATCGAGACGCTCTTGCCGTTGCTCGAAGAGGTGCTCGCCGCGGGCCACAAGGCGCTGGTCTTCTCGCAATTCACGAGTTTCCTCGCGATCCTGCGCGCTGAGCTCGACAAGCGCAGTGTCGCGTACGAGTACCTCGACGGCAAGACGCGCGATCGCGCACAGCGTGTCGCGCAATTCCAATCCGACGCGTCGATCGGCCTTTTCCTGGTCAGCTTGAAGGCCGGCGGCACTGGCTTGAACCTCACGGCGGCGGACTACGTTTTCCTGCTCGATCCGTGGTGGAACCCCGCGGTCGAGCGCCAGGCCGTCGATCGCGCGCACCGCATCGGACAAACGCGTGCGGTCAGTGCCTATCGCATGGTCGCGCGCGACACGGTGGAGGAGAAAGTCCTCGCGCTGCAGGATCGCAAGCGCGAACTGGCCGACGCGCTGTTCGCCGGCGAAGGTCGCGCCTTGCGCGAGTTGACCCGCGAGGATCTCGAGTGGGTGCTGTCTTAGCCTGCGGCTCGGCCACGCCTGCGATCGTCCCGGATCCGCGCAGTCTCGCCCGGACGGCCTGAGTCGTCGCACAAAGACCCGTCACACTCGTCGCGCGGCCGGGCTTCAATCAGATGGGGGTTTCGAAGCGAGCTTAGCTGCCCCGTCATGGTCGCAATGCCGCGAGAGCGTTCGCGGGGCGAGGCCGACAAGTTTCCGGATCCCCGCCGACCTCATGCCTTGGGCATGGGCTCGTCGATGAGGGCCGCCGGCCGGCTCCCCGCGGGCCGTCCGCCCCCCATGTTTCGCCGCCATTCCCGCTCCCCGCTTGGCCGTTGCGCCTGTGTGAGTCGCGCGGTCCTCGCGAGCGCTGTCGCTGCCGCTGCGGCCTTCAGCCAGGAATCGCAGCCAGCGCCCGATGGCGGGATCCCACGCGACTTGGGCGCGTTGAGTCTCGAGGATCTGTTGAAAGTCGAAGTGACCTCTGCCTCGCGCAAGTCCGAGCCCATCCATGGTGTCCCGGCCGCAATTTTCGTCCTGACCCACGATGACCTGCGCCGCTCGGGCGCGACTTCGATTCCCGAGGCGCTGCGTCTGGTTCCCGGCATGGACGTGGCTCGGTTGGACTCGAACCGTTGGGCGGTCTCGGCGCGCGGTTTCAAGGATCAGTTCGCCAACAAGATGCTGGTGATGATCGACGGGCGCAGCGTGTACACGCCGCTCTTTTCCGGCGTGTGGTGGGACGAGGTCGACGTGCCCTTCGACGACATCGAACGCATCGAAGTGATCCGCGGCCCCGGCGCGGCGATGTGGGGCGCGAACGCCGTGAACGGTGTGATCAGCATCATTACGCGAGAGGCAGCGAAGACCCAGGGCGCGCTACTCGAAGCCGGCGTCGGAAACATGGACAAATCCATGCTCTACGCGCGCTATGGAGGCCATGTGGACAACGGCCATTGGCGCGTCTACGGGAAGTACTTCGATCGCGACTCGACAGCGACGGATACCGGCATCGACGCAGAGGACGACTGGCAAGTGGCGCGCGGCGGCTTTCGCAGCGACCTGTCCTTCGGCGACAAGGACCAGCTGCTCGTCGAAGGCGATGCCTATCAAGGCGACGTCCACAACCGGCTGGTGTTGCCTTCGCCGAATCCTCCGTTCCAGGTCACGCCGCGCAATCTGAGCAATATCGACGGCTGGTCGCTGCTTTCGCGCTGGACACGGCGCAGCAGTGAGAACTCTGAATTCCAGCTGTCCGCATCCGCCGATGGCAGCGCGCGCGAGACGAGTATTTTCGTCGAGGATCGCACGACCCAGTCGATCGACCTGCAACAGCGCTTCGTGCCTTTTGCGCGCCACGAAATCATCTGGGGCATGTCGTATCGCTCGACTCAGGCCGACACGCAGGGCAGCTACGTCATCACGTTGAGCGACAACCACCGCACCGACGAACTGTACGGTGCGTTCGTGCAGGACGACATCGATCTGGCCCACGATCGCTGCAGGCTGATCCTGGGCACCAAATTCGAGAAGAACGACTACACCGCCTGGGAATTCCAACCCAACGCGCGCCTGGTCTTCACGCCGAGCAATACGCAAACCGTGTGGGCCTCGGTGTCGCGCGCGGTGCGCACGCCCTCGCAGATCGAGGACGACGTGAGCCTGGTGCAGGCCGTCATTCCCGGCGCGCCCAATCAGGTGGTCACGCTGTTCGGCAACGGTGATCTCAACGCCGAACGGCTGACCGCCTACGAGTTGGGCTACCGAATTCAGCCGCTCGAGCAACTCGCTCTCGATCTGGCGACCTTTTACAACGACTACTCCAACCTGATCGTGTTCGAGCCGGGCACGCCGTTCCTTTCCGGCGGCGGTGACCTGATCATCCCATTGACGGCGGACAACCTGACCCAAGGGCATTCCTATGGAGCCGAACTGGCCGCGGAATGGGCGCCGCGCAGCGACACGCGCGTGAAGGCCAGTTATTCGTTCATCGAACTGGTCGTCGATGACACGCCCAACACGCCTGCCAAACAGGGCGACGAAGTTCCAGAGAACCAGATTCGCCTGCGTGTGGAGCACGACCTCAACGAACACACCGAGCTTGACCTGGGGATGATGTACGTCGACAGCCTGGAGAGCGGCAACATCGACAGCTACTTCCGCACGGATTGTCGCGCGCAGTGGCGGCCTTCGACCCACCTGAGCCTGACCCTGGGAGTCCAGAACGTGTTCCACAATGGCCAGGTCGAGGCCGGCCCGGCGCAGTTCGGACCCAGCAGCGAGAGCCGCACAGCCGCCTACCTGAAGGCTTCGTGGAACTACTGAACCTTCGGGCAACGGGCAGCGATCGGAAAGATCTTGCTCGCGGTCGCACTGCGACGGCGAAGAGTTCGCTCGCAGCGTGCGCGCCACGCTCGGGCTCGAATCGACGCCCTTGGTGATGCTGACCTCGCTCGGCGGATCCGGCGACGCAAAGCGCATGGAGCAGCTCGGCTTCTCAGGCTACCTGATCAAGCCATTGCGCTACGCCAGTCTGTTCCAATGCGCCTTGACGATCCTGTGCAGCGATGCCGCGCAGCGCACGAGGGTCAAGGCCAGCATCCTGACCAGTACCCGACTGCAGCACTCACCGATCGTGCGCCCGGTCCATCTGCTGCTTGCCGAAGACAACCTGGTCAACCAGAAAGTCGCGATCGGGCTCCTGCGCAAGCTCGGTTACACCTGCGATGTCGTCGCCGACGGTCTCGAGGTGTTGCGCGCGCTCGAGGTCGGCCGTTACGACCTGATCCTGATGGACGGTCAGATGCCCGGACTCGACGGCTATGAGACGACGCGCCGTCTGCGGCAGCAGGGCGTGCGCATCCCGATCGTCGCGATGACGGCCAATGCCATGAGCGGCGACCGCGAACGCTGTCTCGAGGCCGGAATGGACGACTTCGTGAGCAAGCCGGTCTCGACGGATGCGCTGGAGGCGGCGTTGCAGCGCTGGCTTGGCAGGTCCCGCGAGCACAGCGCGGCCTGAACGCGGGCCTTGCACGCCGGCTGCTTGGCAGGCGGCCGTTCGAACGCCAAGATGTGCAGCGGCAGCGACGTTGGCAGCGTCGAATCCGGGTACGGGCGCGAACTCGCCTGCTGCTCGGCGGGTGGAGTTCCTGGCGTCGTAAGGTTGTCCACAGATCATGCGAGTGCAATGGATCGTCGCGCTATTCACGGTGCTTCTCGCGCTGCCTGCTAGGGCCGGCCCGGGAGCCGGCGGGGAACCAGGCGATCGTGGCTTCGAGGCCGAGCGTGCCGCAGCGGTCAAGGAACTGGTCAGCGGCCTGGAGTCGTACGCGGAGTGGAGTACCTCCAAGAAGCTCTGGCTCGAGCGCGATCGCGCGCTCGAAGGAATTCTCGCCATCGATCCCGGCAACCTGTCGGCGAAACGCGGGCTCGCCTGGCAACAGGTCGCCGACGGCGTATGGGAGCCGCCGAAGGAGAAAAAGCCGACGAAGAACTACGACCTGGCTGCGCTGAAGGAAGCGCCGGCCCACTACACCGAAGCGATCCGGCCCTGGCGCGATCACCTGCTGCGCCTGCTCGAGGAACATCGCGCCGAATTGACCAGCGTGCAACGTGATTCTGCCCTCGAGGAAATCCTCGCCGTCGATCCCGAGGACGAACAGGTGCGAGCGGCGAACGGGGAGGTTCGCGGGGCGAAGGGCTGGGTGCTGGCGGAGACCGCGCGGGCGAAGGCTCGGCGAGCGGAGATCCGCAACATCGTGAAGGATGCGCTGGCCGCGGTCCCGAAGATCGAGGACATCGCCACCAACGCCATCGACCAGTCGTTCAAGGTCGATTGGAAGGCCTCGCTCGGCACCGATCGCGTGCACGTGCTCACGACCGGCGCTCGCGCGGAAGCCGAGCGCGCGGCAGCGGTGCTGCACGCGACGCGCGAGGTGTTCAACAAGGTCTTTGGCACCGCCGCGGATCTGCACGAGCGCTTCACGGTCTACTTGCTCTGCGATCCAGCTTCGAAAGCGACGTTCATCGAGAACGTCGGCGGCCTGACGCCTGCGCAACGCCTGTTCTACAGTCAGGTCTCAGGCACCGGCCTGAACGGCTCGAACAGCGCGGCCTGGTGGGCCGAAGAACCAGAGCGGCGCCTCGACGGCATCACACGCCACACCCTCGGCGCGCGCCTGATCTCGGAATTCAACGTCTCCACCGACGTTGCCTGGGCTTGGGAGGGGCTGGGGCTCTACCTGACGCGCGAGATGATCGGCACGCGAATGACCTGGTACATCTCGCCGGCCAAAGAATCAGAAACCTCCGCCACGAAAAAGACCGGCACGGATTGGATGAAGAAGCTCTTGACCCCCGGTACCAACTGGATGAACGAGGGTTATCGCCTCGTGCGCGCCGGCGATGCCGTGGGTCTGGCCGGATCCATGCTGCGGCCGCTGAACCGGATGTCCCCGCAAGATTTGTTCTTGTCGTATGTCGTCGCCGCCTATCTGCTCGAGACCGAGAGCGAGCGCTTGCCAGGTTTGCTGCGCGCGCTCGCGGGAAGCAAGGGCCGACCGGCGCAGAGTCTGCCGCAGGCCTGGCAGAGCGTGTTTTCGACGGAGCTTGGGTCCCTGGCCCCGCGGCTAGAACGTTGGTTGGGAGAACGCCGATGAAGGTTCAACGCGTCGCGAGCGCGCTGGTGTGTCTGATCCCCGCCGCCTTCGCCCAGGCGCCGAAGCCGGGTGTGGTCGGGTTCCGCGGCAAGAGTTATGAACCCGCGCAACTGCCCGCCGAGGTCGGCAGCGCGGCGAAGTCGTGTGTCAACGCCTGGGCGCCCTGGGCAAAATCACATGGCTACCGACTCGACCTCGATCCTTCGCGGCGCGTGCTGCTGATCAGCGCGAAGAGCAACGTGGATGCGCCACTCGGGCTCGTGCTCAAGACGATCGCGCTGTTCGACACGCTGTTTCCCTCGGCCGTCACGACTCCGCCGCTGGAAGCGAACGCCGGTGCGGCAGCGCCGAAGCCCGGCAGCGCTGTTCCCGAGGACGTGATCCCCGAGGATCCCGAGTCGCCGCCCCCGGGTGCGCCGAAGACCTTGCCGCCCGAGCGCGAAGAGACGCTCAGCAGCGAAAAGAAATCCACTACCTTCCGGCCCGATTCGGAAACAGCGGTGATGTTCGTGCTCAAGAACAGCGCCGATTACGCCGCGACGCTCGATCAACTCGCCAGTCTGCATCCCTATCTGAGCGAGTGGAAGGCGGCGGCACTGACCCAGATCGGCTTCGCGCTCGAGGCGCCGTTGTGCGGCGCCTACAACGAGGTCTCGCCGGGTCAGGAGGAGTGGAGTCCCGACAACGAACTCGTCCATCGCACGATGGCCTTGCTCGTGCTGCGCCGCTTCAATGCACAACCGTATTGGTTGCACACGGGGCTGTGCTGGTACGCCGAGATGGCGGTGATGAAGAGCATCTACTGCATGCCCTATCGAGATGGCTTCGTCTCGGTCGGCGAACACGGCGGCTGGGTCCTCGAACTGAACTCGATCTACACCAAGCGCGAAAAGGATCCGTTGCGCATGTCGGAACTCTTGCTGAAACGCGGCAAGTGGGACGACAAGATCTCGAAGACCGCGCTAGGCATGGTCGACTACATGAGCAAGGCCAATCCGCGCGCGCTGGGCGGCCTGCTGGAGGAGTTGCGCCGCTTCGCCGATCAGAATGGCCGCCAGACCAACGCCGACGGAACTTGGACCCGGATTCGCGACTACGAGGTGCCGGAAGATCAACAGAAGCTCCTGCTCGAGCGCTACTACGGCGCCAAGCTGCTCAGTGATGTGATCGCCGTCTGGACCGGAGCCGCGGTCGAACCCGGCAAGTGACGCCAGCGCCCGCCGCTAATCAACGGTACGGAGCCAGCCTCGACTCCGC
>JAYUUV010000083.1:0-9426 GCA_043754695.1 Planctomycetota bacterium | reverse complement strand
CAGCGCCTGTGCGCCGCGCACGCGTTCGATTTGTTCGGGATCCTGCAGGAAACGCTGTAGCTCGATCTCCTTGGTGTCGAAGTCCAGCTGCGCTGCGGCGGGATCGTCGGCCAGGCCCATCTTCTGCACCCAGAAGGCATCTTCCTTCGCCGTGTGCAGGCGCGCGTAGCTGCGGTTCAGTTCATCCAGGAAAATCATGCAGAATCTCTTGTCGGGTTGAGGTCGCCGGCGACTTCAGTCGCCAAACGTCAGGCGTGCGCGGGCTGCGGATCACTTCGGCTTTCACGCGTCTCGCGCAGGCTGAGCAGCGCGAGAGCGATCAGCAGGGCCACATCGAACCAGGTCACGAGCGAAACAGCTTGCAGCGCGCGCTTGGCCAACTTCCCGACCAGATCCTCGGACAAGAGGTCGCAGGCAATCCAGTAGATGGAAAGGAATGCGATCCAGGCTCGCGAAGTTCCGGCGCGCTCGAACGTCGTGCAACACAGGGCGAAGAATACCGGCAGCAGAGCGGCGTGGTGCGCCTTCCATGTAATGGGGGAGACCAATAGCGAGAGCGGAAAGAATACCTGCAGGGCGAGCCACTCCGCCCGCGCGCCGCGGGCGCGGAGCGCGACGATTGCCGCGAATCCGATCAGGGCCAGCGACATGCCGCGGGCCAAGCCGCTGGCCCACTGCGGCGACAACTCCAGCACGTGCACGTCGATCGCGCCCGTGTCTCCCACAGGGCGCACGAGACGTCCGATCGCCTCGCGCAGCGATTGATTCATGGCGTCCTCGGCGATCGGCAGCCCGTCGGGGACCCGCGCGCTCTCGGCCAAGTCCTCCAACGCAGCGTATTCGACGACGCCGTGGGCCCACTCGCGTGCGAGTTCCGCGTAGCGCGCTGGACCATAGCTCAGGCTTGGCAGCCAGAAGAGCACGAACGCGAATCCGAGCGCGCTCGCCGTGGCGCCAAAACGGCGGCGCAGGCCGAGGAACAATACGAGCAGCACGAGATTGGGCTTGAGCACCAGCGAAAGCCCCAGCGCCGCGCCCGCGGGAAGGGGCCGGCCGCGCAGTGCGAACTCGACACCGACATAGGCCAGCGTTCCGTAGATCAAGTTGCCGCCGCCGCCGGCGAAGTCGCGCAGCAGGAAGCGGCTGGCGAGCAGCACGCACAGCGCGAACAGCATCGGCATGTGTTGCGCCGCCGCGGGGAAATCGCTGCGCGCTCTTTCGCGCAGTGTTCGGTAGAGGACCAGCAGCGCGCCGACCTGCAGCGCGGCCCATAGGCCACGCGCGAGCAGCAGCGGCAGGCACGAAAGCGGAACCGCGACCCAGGCGAGCGACGGCGGATAGGGGCCGTGCACCCGATGTCCGCGCGCGGGATCGAACCACGGATCCTGACCGGCCAGGAAGCGCGCGCCGAACGCGCGATTGAGTTCCATCACGCCGCCTTCCTTGCGCAGCGCGCGGGCAATCAGGAAAACTGCGAGCGCGATCGCGAGATACCCGAGCCAGCGGCCGAGTTGTTCGCGCCGTTTGCGATCCGAGGGGAAAAGTGCTTCCAACCCGCGCATCCTGTGCATGTCGAAGGCGCTCTGGAAGAGCTTTGCGTTGTATCCTGCCCGGCTCGTGTCCTTCGCCCAGGTTTTTCCGCGCCCCCGACTGCATCGCGCCCTGACCCTTGTGGTGCTCGGATTTTGCGCTTGGCTGGCGATCCGCGGAGCGCTCAAGGGCCTGCGGCCGGGCGGCAACGACTTCACCATCTACTACGACTCTGCTCGTGCCTTGCTCGGCGGTCGTGATCCGATCCTGGTGCACGGTTCGATCTATCTGCCGAGCTTCGACGTCGCGCTGCTGCCCTTCGGCGTGCTCCCGTACCCGGCTGCGCTTTGTCTGTGGCAGAGCCTGTGCTTGCTTGCACTCGTCTGGGGTTGGCGGCGTTCCCTGGAATTGGTCGGGCCCGCGCTGAACGAGCGGCCCTACGTGCCCTGGCTCGCGCTGCTGGCGGTCGCGCGACTGGCCGACTCGACCTTCGCCTACGGTCAGGTCAACACGATCACCTTTGCGCTCGTGGCGGAAGCCGTCTACCGATTCCGCAGTGCACGTCTTGGATCGACAGCGCTCGCGATCGGCGCCGGCACGGCACTGAAGATTCTGCCGGGCTTGCTCTGCATCTGGCTCGTCTTTCGCGGCGCGTGGCGCGCGGCGGCGGCGAGCATCGTGGCCATCGCGATCCTGACGCTCGTGCCGCCGCTCGTCGCCATGGGGCCGACCCGTGCGGCGCGCTCCTTCGAGAACTGGCGCGCGCTCGTTTTCGAACCGGTCCGTAGCGGCGGCGAAAAACTGCTCGAGGCGCGCGAGTACGTGCCAGGGCAAAGCCTGACCGCGGCCTGCTATCGGACGTTCAGCGCGACGCCCGCGACCTCGGCCGGGAATGGCGGTCCGCGCGCGAACTTGTTCGATTGGCCGCTCGAGACCACGCACAAAATCGTGCTCGCGCTCGGTGGCCTGCATCTTGCGATCTGGGCGCTGACCGTTCGCCGTCGACGAGAGTCCGCGTCCCCGGCCGCCGCGGATGCGCGCCTTGCGCTCGAGGCCGGCCTGTCGATCGCGATGATCCTGCTGCTTGGCCCCGTGGTGCAAAAGGCGCACATGATCTGGCTGCTCCTGCCCTATGCCGCTCTGCTCGGAATTCCGACCGAGCTGCAGGGCTGGCGCCGGGTGCTGCGCGACGGTCTCCTGTTCGGCTCGATGGCGCTGGTTGCCGGCACGTCTCCGGCGCTGCTCGGCGACCGGCTCGCCACGCGCTTGATCAGCGGCAATGTGATCTTCATCGCCGCGGAATGCGCGCTTGGGGCAGTTCTGCTGGAGCTCTGGGCTTCGCCCCAGATGGCCCCAAGTCCGGGGTAGTCCGGGGCCGATACCAGGACGTACCCAGCTCCCCGTCCCGCCCCGCCCCGCCCCATGTTCCAGAAACAATTCGACGAACTGAAGTTGACCGGCTGCCTGCCCTCACCGTCCGGCGTGGGCCTCTCGGTGCTGCAGCAGACCCAGAACGACAACTACACGCTTGCGGATTTGTCGAAGACCTTGGCGGCGGATCCGACCCTGACCGGGCGCATCCTGCGTCTGGCGAATTCGAGCGTGAACTCGGGCGTCGAGGTCTCGCGCACCGCGCATCAAGCCGCCGTGCGACTCGGTGCGCGCACTGTGCGCAACGTGGCCTTGGGCTTCACGCTGGTCTCCGGTCATCGCTCGGGAAGCTGCCGCAACTTCGACTACGACCACTATTGGTCGCACTCGCTCGCGATCGCGGTCACCGCCCAGGCGCTCGCGACACGCGTGCCGCGCATGGTGCCCAGCGAAGCGTTCACATTCGGACTGCTCGCCGGGATCGGCCGGCTGGCCCTGGCCAGCATCCATCCCGAGTCCTACGCGGCCGCACTCGACAAGGTTCGCGACGGCGACAGCCTGCGTCTGGCGCAGATCGAGCGCCAAACCTTCGGCTTGGACCATGGCGAACTGGGCGCGGCCATGTTCGAGGACTGGCATCTGCCCGCCGACTACGTGCAAGCGGTCCTGGCCTGCGCGGAGTCCAGCAGCGAAGAGGAACTCGACGTGATGGCCGCGCGACTGGTCGCGGTTTTCCACGGTGCGCGCGCGCTCGCCGACGCACTGCTGACGACCGATGAGGATTCGGTAGCGATGTGTCGCGCGCGGAACGAACGCCTCGCCGCCCTGCGCGCGAGTTTTTCGCTCTCGCCCGAGGAATTCGCCGCACTCTGGAACCAGGTCGCAGCCGACTGGCGCGAGTGGGGCAAGATCATGGACATCGAGGCGTGCAGCACGACAACGCCCGGGCGTCTGGACCAGCTCGCTCAGCGCATCGAGCGCAGCGTCGAAATTGCGCCCGACACAAGCCTGGATTCGGCGGTTCTCCCCGCGCCGGAAGGCTCGATCGCCAAGAGCCCGCCGCTCGTCGGCGCGGCGCCCAGCCTGAGCGCGACGAATTTGCTGCCCACCGGCTTCGTGCGCGAGGGAGCGAAGACCGGCGTACCGATGCGCGTGCTCGTGGTCGAAGACGACCCGGTTTCGCGCAAGTTGATTTCCTTCCACCTCACAAAGGAAGGTCATACGGTGTTTTCCGCCAGGAATGGACGCGAGGGCCTCAAGCTCGCCTTCGATCACCTCCCGCACCTGGTCGTGACCGACTGGATGATGCCCGAGATGGACGGGATTGAGCTCGTGCGTGCTCTGCGACGAAGCGAGGAAGGCCAGCACCTGCAGATCATCCTGCTGACCGGCCGCGAGGAAGAGGCCCGCATCATTGAAGCCTTCGATGCCGGCGCCGACGAGTATCTGACCAAGCCGCTCAATCCGCGCATCCTGCTGGCACGCGTCCGTTCGGCGCACCGAGTCGTCAGCTTGAAGGAACAATTCAAGGCCGTTGCCGAACAGCACAAGGCCCAGGCCGCGGAACTCGCTGTGCTCAATCGCAAGCTGCAGACGACGGCGCTGACGGATCCCTTGACCGAACTGCCCAACCGCCGGCAGGCGATCCAGCGCATGAATCAGGAACTGGCCCAGTCGCTGCGCGAAGGCACGCCTTTGTCGGTGATCATGATCGACATCGACAAGTTCAAGCTGGTCAACGATGAACACGGGCACGACGTCGGCGACATCGTGTTGAAGGAAGTGGCGCGCTCCCTGCAGGGCTGCATTCGGGCCACCGAACTGGTCTGCCGGCTAGGCGGCGAGGAATTCTTGGTCATCTGTCCGCGAGCCACCTCCGCCAAGGCGGCATTGATCGCCGAGCGCATGCGCCTGGCCAGTGAAGCGAACGTGATCGTGCATGCCGATTTCAGGCGCAGCGTCACGCTCTCTTTGGGCGTCGCCGAGTTGGACCGCACGCTCCCGAGCGTCGACCGCCTGTTGAAGACTGCAGACGAACGCACCTATCTGGCCAAGCAGGCCGGCCGTAATCGGGTCGTGTCGGCGGAACTCGGCGACAGCGGCCTGCGAGTGGCGTAGCCGCCGGACCCAGCTCCGAACGCTTACGTTGCCTCGACGGAATTTCGAGAGCGCCGGCTGGATCAAGTTCGAGCGACAACCGCGCTGCGAGCGCGAAGCGGGGCACACTTTGGGAATGGGCCTGCCGCCGCTGTATCCAAGCGCGTCCGCTCCGGTAGTCTGTGCGCCCCGTGCCCACATCGCGCAGAGACCTCCCCCAGGCCCGCTTGGCCCCCTGGTTGCTTGCCCTGGTGCTCGTCGCCTGCGCTGGCGGCGACGATGACGCGCTCGATCAGGCGCGCCGGCGCATCGAGCGCGGCGACCTCGAGACGGCCACGGCGGTCCTCAGCGGCCTCGAAGGCGTGCGGGCCGACGAATTGCGCGCTCAGATCGCGTCCACGACAGCGCACCGCGCCGAACTCGAGCGCGCTCTGAAGACGATTCGAGCAGACGCTTCCGCGCACACGGCCGGCTGGTCCCAGCAGGAGTTCGCCAAGCTGCTTTTGGTCGAGCACGATCCGCAAAGTGTCGAGTTGATCGCCCGCGCCCAGACCGAACTTGCCGCGGCGCTGCGCTCGGCCAAGCGCGCGGAAAAACACGCTCCTGTGGCGCCGACGCGAAGCTCGGCCAGCCCGGCTCTGCTCGAGGCTCGCAGTGCGCAGAGCCAGCGCCAGTGGAAGGCAGCCTTGGCCCATACGGCCGACGCCGTGCAGCAGGGCGTCGGCAGCGCGGAGGCCGACGCGCTGCGCAACGCGGTCTTGAGCGCGGCGCTCGTCGAGGCCGAGGACTTGCTGGTCAGCGCCGAGGAAGTCGAACGTGCATCGGGCGCCGAAGCTGCTGCGCAATTGCTCGCGAGCGAGGTCGATCGCTTTCCCAGCGGCCTGGATTTCGATCCGCTGCGCGAGCGGCTCGAACTGCTCGAAGATCGCACTCCGCACGCCGCCGCGGCGAGCCGGCCGGCGGCTTCCTCGCGCAGGCCGCGTGTGCGCGTCCCGTCGTCCACGAATCCGGATGCCTTGTTGGCGCGCGCCGAATCGGCGGACGAATGCATGGCGATCGCGCAGTCGCGCGCGTCGATGGGCGAACTTGGGCCCGCGCGGGAGGCATGGTTGGAAGCCGCACGCCGCAAGCCGAACGCGGCGCTGCTCGCGGAGTGCGAGCGCAGCGCGAGGGAATGCGATGCCAGGCTCGCCCTGCGCCAGGAGCTTTCCGACTTCGCGGCAGTCGACGGACCGACCGCCGCCCTGTTGGACCGGCGAACTGGGTCCGCCCAAAGCGCAGCGCCGAAATTCGAGACCATTCCGCTCGCGGAACTCTCGCTGGCCGTTGGGCGCGCCGGGGTTTCGAGCAAGGCGAAACTCGGTTTCGTGATCGAGTCGATCGTGCGCGGCGACGAATCCGAGCGCGCGCTCGCCCTTGAACAACTCGGCGCCTGCGTCGAACGCAAGCAGATCGATGCAGAAGCGGCATCGAGCCTTGTCGCGCGAGCCAAGGCTCAGGTCGGAGAAGCCGGCTGGGTCTTCCAAGGCGGCCGCTGGATCGAAGGTAGCCAGGCGAAAAGCGAAGCGCTCGCGCTCTTGCAGAACGAGCGCGCGACGAAGAATGGGCAACTGGTCGGCAGATTTCGCCGCGGCAGCACGGTCGAGCGCGAGGCCCTGTTCAACCAGATTCGCGAAACAGGCGACAGCGACCTGATCGCCGCTGCCCTGAAGTCGCGCTGGCAGGACGAGTGGGAAGCGCTCGAGCGCAATCCGAACCTGCGCCAACTCGGGCTGCTCGCCGAAGCTCGCCGCGCGCTCGACTCGGCGCGCGCCAAGGCGCTCGACCTGATCTTCGACGAAGAGCGCTATTTCTATCCCTACAACCCGCCTGAATGTCCGCCGGAGAAGGCCGCGAAGTACGCCGCGGTTCAGCGCGATGTGGATGAACTCGTGAGCGCGGTGCGCAAAATCTGGGAGGACTCCAAGCCGGTCAAGATCTCTGAGGGGCTGCGCCAACAACTTGCGGCACTGCAGTGGACCACGGCGCGGGCGGAAGAGGTTCCCGTCGCACTGACCGGGCTGCCGTCGCAGTGGCGCTTCGCGCTGTGCCTGCCCGCGGACGACAAACTCAGCCTGGCGGAATTCGCCTGGGATCCGGGCGAACGCAGCGCGCTCGTCGAAAGCGACCGTATCGAGGCGCGCAACGAGCGGCTGTGGGCGGCGCTCGGGCACGTCAAACCGGCCGCCGACGTGCCCAACGTCGATGAGCAGCGTCAGGTGCAGATCACCAACGAGTATCGGCGCATGCTCGGCCGGCGGGCGTTGGCCTGGAATCCGAAGATCGAAGCCGCGGCCCAGGGCCACTCCGATCACATGGCGAACTCCGGCGAATTCAGTCACTTCGAGCAAGGCGATCCCGCGCGGCGCACGCCCTTCGATCGGCTGAAGCTCGCCGGCTACGAGCGCGGCGTCAGCGAAAACATCAGCATGGGCCGTAGCGATCCCAAGTCCGCCCACGAAGGCTGGACGCATTCCAGCGGCCACCACCGCAATCTCTTGATGCGCGACCACCGCGAGATGGCCAGCGCGATTGCTTCCGAGTATTGGACGCAGAACTTCGGTGTGGACACTGCGTTCCTGAGCGAGCTCTGAGCAAAGCTCTTCCACGACGATGGTGCGTCTGATCGTTGTGGACTCGGGCGGCCGGCGCGCCTTCCAGGTCAGTGACGGCCGGCTGTCGGTCGGCAGCGGGAGCGAAGCGAAGCTCAAGCTCGATGCCGCGGGCGTCGCTGTCCTGCACGCCGACATCGAAGTGCGCGACGGCCGGGCGACTTTGCAGCCCAGGCCGGGGGTCGCGGCGCCGCAGTTGTTCGGTAGGGCGGTCGGCGCCGCGCTCGTGCTTCAACACGGCGTGCCGGTAGAGATCGGCAGTGCGACACTGGCGGTCGAGTACGCCGATGCGCCGGCAACGCCGGTATCCGAATCGTTCGCGGCGCGGAGCGCTGGTGCGCAAGTCGAGCCTGGAGCGGAAAGAGCCGGCCCAGCGCCGCTTTCGCGCGACGCGGTCCTGCCGATCTGGGCCTGGATCGCGATCGGGATTCCGCTGCTTTGCGTCGCGGCTTGGTTCGCCATGAACCTGATGTTCGGCGAAAAAGCGCGCCAGATCGGGGCGGCTGCCGCAGACGTCGCCTACCGCGCGGCCAGCCTGAGCTTCGAGCAGGGCCAGTACTCAGAGGCCAGCGAGCAGCTCGATCGGATGCAAGCCGACGTTGCGCCGGACTCGCCGCTCGCGGCAAGGGTCGCGCGGCTGCGCAAGGACATCGCGGAACAGACGGCCCGCTCGGCCGAGCAAATTCGCAACGCGAGCGCGGGCCGACAGTACTTCGATTCGCAGCTCGAGGGTTTTGCAGAGCGCTACATGAAAGGCGAGGTCGCCTCGCCACAGGCGCGTGTGTTCATGAAGCGCGCGCGCCACTTCCGCGAGCAGTGGCCGACCCATCCGCAATTGGAATGGGTCGCGCGCGAAGAGGCTCGCGTGGCCGCGGCGATCGATCTTTGCGCGCCGCAGAGCTTCGCCGACCTGCAATTCGAAGTCGAATCGCTGACTTGGTCCGAGCCCCGCAACTTTCGCGAAGCGTTAGTGGTCGTGCGCGCCTTCGAAGCAGCGGCGCAGGGCCGCGACCTCGAAGCTGCGCGCGGCCTGCACGGCGAACTCGAGCGCAAGCGCGCCGAATGGTTCGATCAGCGCATCGAAGCGGCAAGTCTTCAAACCGAGCGCAAGGAAACCGGCGAGTCGATCGCGATCCTGCTCTCGATCCTGCGCTTCGCCGGGGACGTGAGCATGGAGGACGACGCTGCACAGCGACTGCTGCGCCTGGACGACCAGGGCAGCTGGCTCGCAATCTGTCGCCGGAACGATCCCGCCGAATTCGAATCGATTGCGCAGAACCGCGTGATCGCCGCGTTTCTCGCAGCACGCAAACTCTGATCAGGGTTTCGCCGACCGCGAATGCAGCGGTGGCGCCGCGCGCTCGCCCGGACGCGTGCGCCAGCGCGCCTGGTGCCAGGCCCACTGGCACGGATCTTCGCGGATCCAGCGCTCGTAGATCGCGTTGAGTCGCGTCAACAATTCGCGCGTGGCAGCTTCGCGCGGGCCTGCGCGCGCGAGTTCCAGCGGCGCTTCCGAGAAGACCACGTAGCCAGCGCCGCGCGCGACGATGCGCACGGGATGAATCGGCAGCTTCGCCGCACGCGACAATGCCGCCGGCGCTGTCTGCGTCAGCGCTTCGATGCCGAAGAAGGGCACGTGAATTCCCGAGAGTCGGCGCACCTCGAGGTCGCACAGCAATCCGAGCGTGCCACCGGCGCGCAAGACACCGAGCACCTCGCGCGGCGGCGCGTCCTGCGGGATCGTGCGCACGGAAAGCGCGCTGCGCATCGCGACCAG
>JAYUUV010000082.1:0-6142 GCA_043754695.1 Planctomycetota bacterium | reverse complement strand
CGAGCGCGCGCGCAGCCCGCGCACTCTTCGGCAGCGCTGACGCGCTGTGGATCTCGCTGTCCAATTCGGCGCGGATCCACGGGCCGGTGATCGAGGCTGCAGCGCGCGCCAGTTCGAGAACGGTGCCCTGCGCGATGATCCGGCCACCGGCAGCGCCGCCGCCGGGACCGAGCTCAACTAGTTGGTCGCAGATCGCCAAAAGTCCGGTGTGGTGTTCGATCACGATCACGGCATGGCCGCGCTCGCGCAGTCGCTGCAGCACGCGCGCGAGGTGCGCGACGTCGGAAGCGTGCAGGCCGGTCGAGGGCTCGTCGAGCACCAGCACGCTCGGGCCGGCTTCGTCGCCCAGCTGAAGTTCGCTGGCGAGCTTGATGCGCTGCGCCTCGCCGCCAGAAAGCGTGGTCGAACTCTGGCCCAGCGGCAGATACCCCAGGCCCACATCCGCCAGGGTGCTCAGCACGCGCAGAGCCTGCGGTTGGTGCTCGAGAAAACTCAGCGCTTCGTCAACGGTCATATCGAGCACGTCGGCGATCGAGCGGCCGCGGAATTTGACTTCGAGGACTTCGGGGGTGAAGCGCCGCCCGGCGCATTCTTCGCACGGCAGCCACAGGTCGGCCAGGAACTGCATCTCGACCTGCGTCGCGCCGCGGCCTTCGCAGGCCTGGCAGCGGCCCTTGTTGGAATTGAACGAAAAGTGCGCCGGGCCGAAGCCGCGCAGGCGCGCATCCGGTGTGCGCGCGAACAACTCGCGCAGCGGATCCATCAAACCGGTGTAGGTCGCCGGGATCGAGGCCGGGCTGCGGCCGATCGGCGAAGCGTCGATGACCACCAGGCGCGGCCGATCGCCCGCGGGAGTCGAAAGGCGCTTCCAGCGTCCCGCAGAAGCTTCGCCGGAAAGCGCGGGCACCAGGCAATCGAGGATCAGCGTGCTCTTGCCCGATCCCGACGGTCCGCACACGCCGGTCAGTGCGCCAAAGTGCGCGCGGAACTCCACATCCTGCAAATTGTTGAGCCGTGCGCCGATCAGCGCGACTTCCTTGGCTGCGTCTGGCTTCGAGGCCGCCGTCGCAGGCGCCTGTGCGCGCAGGCGGATCTCGCCGCGCAGCGCGCTGCCGGTCAGCGAATTCGGATCGGCTTCGATCGCCGCCGGCGTGCCGCTGGCGACGACGTTGCCGCCCAGCCGGCCTGCGCCGGGACCCAGATCGACGATCCAATCCGCGCGCCGCATCAGGCTCTCGTCGTGCTCGACGACGATCACGGTGTTGCCGCTGTCGCGCAATTCGAGCAGCGCATCGGTCAGCCGCGCCGTGTCGGCCGGGTGCAGGCCGACAGTCGGTTCGTCCAGGACATAACACACGCCGGTCAGCTGCGAACCCAGGCTCGCGGACAGACGCACGCGGCGTGCTTCGCCGCCGGAGAGCGTCGAGGTCGCGCGATCCAGGGTCAAGTAGCCAAGCCCGACGCGATCGAGCAGCGCAAGGCGCGACTCGAGTTCCGCCAGCACGCTGGCCACAGATTCCGCGACCTTCTTGGACGCGCGCAAGCTGCGAATCCAAGCCAGTGAATTCGCCACGCTGTCGCCGAGCACCTCCGGCAGGCGCCGGCCTTCGACGATCGTGAAGCGCGCCTCGGGCTTGAGCCGTTCGCCGGCGCAGACCGGACAGGTGCGCCGCGACATCACGGTCTCCAGGAGCGCCGCCCACTCGGGATCTTCGGCCTTCGAGTGCCAGGCATCGATGTGGCCGCACAGCCCGGGCCACGGCGCACTGTAGCGTTCCTCGACGTCGGCATTCGCGAACGTCTTTTCGATCTCGACGTGATAGATCGGCTTGGCGCCCTCGCCGCGCATCAACAGCGCCTGCTGGCTCGCGCTGAGTTCCGCGAACGGCCGCTCGACGCGGATCTTGTGCTGGCGAGCGACGGTCAGGAAAAGGTTCTCGTAATAGCCCTTGCCGCGCACGAGGTAGCGCGCGAACTTGGAATGGATCGCGCCTTCGAGCAGCGACTCTTTGGGCGCGATCACGAGCAACCCCGGATCGCACTGCACTTTCGCGCCGAGTCCATCGCAGGCCACGCAGGCTCCGGCGTGTGTATTGAACGAGAAATGGCGCGGATCGAGCCGCTGCTCGAGCCGGAAGCCGCAGACCGGGCAGGCGCCCTGGGTCGAAAAGTCCAGGCGCACGCCCGGGCCGGATTTGGGTTGGGTCCGTGCGCTGACGCGTCCACCCGAAACACTCGCCGCCTGGGCGACGGCATCGGCGATGCGCGAACGCGAAGCCGCGTCGAAGCTGACGCGATCGACGACGAGATCGACGACGGCCTCGGGACCTGGCAGCGCGAGTTTGCCGTCGAGGCGCGACTCGACGCCGTCGATCAGGACGCGCAGGAATCCGGCGCTGCGCCAGGATTTCACGGCCTGTTCGAAGGTCGCCTGGCGCTGCTTTTCGTCGGCGCCGACGATGTGCGCGAGCGGCGCCAGCACGAAGCCGCGCTCGCCGGCAAGCTGCTTGACGATGCGCCGCGCGATCGCGCCGGCGTCGGTCACCACCAAGGGCTTGAGGTGTTCGGGACAGCGCACGCTGCCTGCGCGCGAAAACAGCACGCGCAGGTGATCGTGAATCTCGGTCGTGGTCGCGATCGTCGAGCGCGGGTGGCCGCGCGAAGTGCCGGCCTCGACGGCGACCGATGGGCCGAGGCCCTCGATCTTTTCGACCGGCGGCTTGTCGCGCGCACCGAGGAATTGCCGCGCGTAGGTCGAGAGCGATTCGACGAAGCGGCGTTTGCCTTCGCTGTAGATCGTGTCGAGCGCCAGCGAACTCTTACCCGAACCCGAAGGTCCGGTGACCACGGTCAGCGCATCGCGCGGGATGGTCACGTCGATGCTCTTCAAGTTGTGCGTGCGCGCTCCGAAGACGCGGATCTCGCGCGGCGCGCTCTCGTTGCCCAATTCGCTGCTGCGCGCGGGGGCGTTCGGCTTCGCGCCGCGCTTGCGCGCGTGTTCCGCGAGCGCGATGCCGGTCGCTGAATTCGCATGCGCCTCGATCTCTTCGGGCGTGCCGGTGGCGATCACGTAGCCCCCACTGGCGCCGCCCTCCGGGCCAAGATCGATCACGTGGTCCGCGGCGCGGATCACGTCGAGGTTGTGCTCGATGACGAGCACGGTGTGACCGCCTTCGACCAGACGTTGCAGCGCTCCGACCAGTTTTTGCACGTCGTACTGGTGCAGTCCCGTGGTCGGCTCGTCGAGGATGTAGAGCGTATGAGCGCGCGGGGTGCGCTTCAGCTCGCTGACGAGCTTGATGCGCTGCGCCTCGCCGCCCGAGAGCGTGGTCGACGGTTGTCCGAGCGTCAGGTAGGAAAGCCCGACGTCGCGCATCGTCTTCAGCGCGTCGGCGATCTTCGGATAGTCGCCGAAGACTTCGAGCGCTTCGTCGACGGTCATCGCCAGCACATCGGAGATGTTCTTCTCCGCGTAGCGCACCTCGAGCGTCTCGGCTTGGAAGCGCTGTCCGCCGCACTCCTCGCAGGGCACCGTGACCGGCGCCAAAAACTGCAGCTCGACCAGTTGCGCGCCCGCACCACCGCAAGCTTCGCAGCGGCCGCCGGCGACATTGAACGAGAAACGCGACTTGTCGTAGCCGCGCATTTGCGCTTCGGGAAGGCTGGCGAAAAGATCGCGGATCGGCCCGAGCACATCGGTATACGTGGCGGGATTGGAGCGCGGAGTGCGGCCGATCGGCGCGGCATCGATCACGACCATGTCGCCGATCTGCTCCAGCCCGCTGATTCGATCGTGTTCGAGCGGTTCAGGGCCTTCGCGCTCGAGGTGCGCGAGCAGCGCAGGCTGCAGGATGCGATTGATCAGCGTGCTCTTGCCCGAGCCGCTGACGCCGCTGATCACAGTCAGCGTGCCCAGCGGAAAGCGCACGTCGATGTCCTTGAGGTTGAAGCCGCGCGCGCCGCGCAACTCCAGCCACTTGCCGTTGCCAGGACGGCGCGCGGCCGGCGCGGGCATCTTCAGCTCGCCGCGCAACAATTGCCCGGTCGGCGAATCCGCGCGTGCGATCACACTCGGTGCGCCCTGGGCCACGATGCGACCGCCTTCGCGTCCTGCGAACGGACCGACGTCGATGACCCAATCGGCGGCGCGCAAGGTCGCTTCGTCGTGCTCGACGACGACGACGGTGTTGCCGCTGTCGCGCAATTTCTCGAGCGCCGAGAGCAGTCGGCCATGGTCGCGCGCGTGCAGGCCGATCGAAGGTTCGTCGAGCACGTAGAGCACGCCCTGCAGGCCGGCGCCGAGCTGCGCCGCGAGCCGGATGCGTTGTGCTTCGCCGCCGGAAAGCGTGTCCGCGGCGCGCGACAGCGAGAGATAGTCGAGCCCGACGTGTTCGAGGAAGGCCGCGCGCCGGCGAATTTCCAAGACCAGGTCGCGCGCGATGCGCGCTTGACGGGCTGAGAGTTCGAGGGCTTCCAGGCGCGGGCGCAATTCGCGCACCGGCGCGGTCAACAACTCAGAGATGCGCACACCTGCCAGGCGCACGCTGCGCGCGGCCTTGTTGAGCCGCGAACCCTCGCACTCAGGGCAAGTGCTCGTCGCCAGATAGCGCTCGACGTGTTTGACGTTGTTGGCGTAGGCCTCCTCGAGCGCGGTCAACACGCCCTTGAAACGCCGCTGCCAGCGCACGCTGCCCTTGTACTTTGCACCGTCCCACGAAGCCTGGTCTTCGAAGCGCTCGTCGCCGCTGCCGCGCAGCACGATCTTGCGCGCTTCCTTGGAAAGCTGCTTCCAGGGCGTGTCGAGGTCGAAGCCGTTGGCTTTCGCGACCTTGCCCAAGAAGGCGAAATCGACCTTGGGATAATTGATCGCGCCGCCGGACTTGCGCGTGACCGCCAGCGCGCCCTGGCGGATCGAGAGCGTCGCATCGGCGACGACGCGCGACTCGCTCGGCCGGCGCAACAGCCCGAGTCCCTCGCAGCGCTCGCAGGCGCCGTGGGGCGAGTTGAACGAAAACAGTCGCGGCTCGAGCGGCGGAGATTCTTCGCCGCATCCGGGACACGCGCGACTGGTCGAGTAGCCGCGCTCGCCGTCGGGGAAGACGAGCACCAGATCGCCCTTGCCAAGATCGATTGCCTGTTCGACGGCTTCGCGCAGGCGACTGGGATTCGACGGTTCCGGTTTCAGACGATCGACGACGACTTCGATCGTGTGGCGTTGGTAGCGCGCGAGCTCGGGCACTTCCTCGATGCGCAGGATCGCGCCGTCGACGCGCGCGCGCACGAACCCGCGGCGCTTGAGGTCCTCGAAGACCGCCGTGTGATTGCCCTTGCGATCGCGCACGATCGGCGCGAGCAGGACGATGGCCTTGCCGGCCTGCTCGACCAGCATTTGTTGCACGATGCCCTCTGCCGTCTGCGCTTGCAGCGGCAGATCGCACTTGGGGCAGTGCGCCACACCGGCGCGCGCGAAGAGCACGCGCAGATGGTCGAAGATCTCAGTCAGCGTGCCGACCGTCGAACGCGCCGAACGCGACTGGGTTTTCTGATCGACCGCGATCGCGGGCGCGAGACCTTCGATCGAATCGACGTCGGGCTTTTCCATGCGCCCGAGGAATTGGCGCGCGTAGGCGGACAGCGTCTCCAGGAAGCGGCGCTGGCCCTCGCGGAACAGGGTGTCGAAGGCCAGCGAACTCTTGCCGGAGCCCGAAACTCCGGTGATCACGACCAGGCGCTCGCGCGGCAGCGCGACCGACACGCTCTGCAGGTTGTTCTGGCGCGCGCCGTGGATCTGGATCAGGCCAGCCATCAGGGGAGTGTCGTAAACCTTTGGAATATCATGGGTTAGGCCAGGATTCCGCAGGCTGTGGCGAGGGTTTCGTCAGCGTTGGGTGGAATGGGAAGCGCCATGCACCCTACCACCGCTTTCCGCCCTACGAAAGAGCTGAAAAGCCCACAAATCCATCAATGTTCGACCCGGCGGCGGATCGCTTCGTGCAAGTCGGGCCCCGCAGCCACGATGTGTCCGGCGCGCAGCCAGTCTTGGCCACCGGCGGCGTCGCTGACGACGCCGCCCGCCTCGCGCACGATCAGTGCTCCAGCCGCCACGTCGTGGGGCGCAAGCTGCAGCTCCCAGTAGCCGTCG
>JAYUUV010000081.1:0-10443 GCA_043754695.1 Planctomycetota bacterium | reverse complement strand
CGTGCGCCTGTTGACGCCCAAGCTGTCGCCCCAGGAGGGTTATCCGACGGCCGTGCCCTTCAGCGGCGCGCGCGAAGTGCTGCGCAGATTCGAGCAGGGTTCGAAGCGCGAATTGCAGCAGGCCGGCGAGCAGCAACGCTCGAAAGCCAAGAAACTCGCGGACGCCGTCGAACAGCATGCGCGCAAGGAAGTGGAGGCCTTGGCCAAGTCGCTGCCCAAGAAACTCGCGCTCGACGGCGAGGATTGGCTCGGCAACTTGGTGCCCGCCCGCGAGGATCTGCGCGGACTCGTGGCCATGGAGGAGCTGGCGAAGAAGCTGGATTTCGACGCGCTATCGAAGCGTCACGGCCAGGCGGCCGAGAAGCTCCTGGCGGCCTGGTATTCCACGAAGTCGCCCGCGGACATCTACGCCGCCATCCTCGAGGGCTTGCCCGATGCGTTCCTGTTCGAGGGTTTTCCCGCCGAGCTCAGGCAGCGCATGGAAGAGTGGCAATCCAAGGCCAAGGAGCTTGGGATCAAGAAGCCCCTGCTCGCCAAGTACGTGAACTACGAACGTTGGAAGAAGGGCTGGTCCGACGGAGCGCGCGCGCGCGAGCAAGCCTGGAAGGATTGGCGCGCGCCGGACGGCGGCTGATCGCGCTAGACTCGCGGTCCCACCGATGCGGATCTTGCTGGTCAGCCACAATTACCTTCCGGCCCACACCGCGGGCACCGAGGTCTACACGGCTCAGCTGGCCAAGAAGCTCAGCGCGCGCGGGCACGTGGTGCACGTGTTCACGACCGAGAAGGAGATCTCGGCCGAGCATTTGTCGCTGCGCGAGTACACGCACCAGGGCATCTTGGTGCACGAGTTGATCAACAACCTGCACTACGAGGATTTTCGCCAGACCTGGGACGAGCCGCGCATCGATCAGCGCTTTTCCGCGGTCCTCGACGCCTTTGCACCCGACGTGCTGCACGTGCAGCACCTGATGTACCTATCGCTGGGTTGCGTCGAGGTGGCCCACCGGCGCGGCATTCCTGTCGTCTTCACGCTGCACGATTACTGGCTGCAGTGCGCGCGTTTCGGCCAGCGCGTGCATGCCGACACTTCGATCTGCCACACGATCGACTTCGCGCGCTGCGGCGAGTGCCTGGCGAGTTTCAAGTTCGGCCAGACCCAGCTCGAACGCCGCGCGGGCAACGCCATTGCCGGCCTGCGCAGCGCGACCGGCGTCGATTTGGGCAAGGCGGCGGTGCGGGTTTCCCGTTTGCTGCAGTCCAAGGCGGACGCTGGCGAGTCGCCCAGCGCAGAGCCGAAAAACCCCGAGCTGGCCCGCGAACTTGCTCTGCAGGTAGCTCAGCGCGACCTCGATTTCCGGCAGCGGCTTTTGCCGCGCGTCGAGCGCTTCCTTTCGCCCAGCCGCTTCCTGCGCGAAAAATTCATCGAGTGGGGCCTGCCGGCGCAGCAGATCGTCTTCCTGCGCACCGGAATCGAACTCGAACACTTCAGGCCGCGCCCGCGCACGCAAAGCGAGAGCTTGCGCGTCGCTTTCATCGGCACGCTCGCGCCGCACAAGGGCGCGCACATCCTGCTCGAAGCGTGGGCGCGCATCGAGCCGCGGCTGCGCGACCGGGCAACCTTGAAATTGATCGGGCCCGCGCAATATCACCCGGACTACGTACGCTCCCTGGAACAGCGCGCGGATGCACTTGGCGTTCCACTCGCCGGCCCGCTGGCGCGCGAAGCGGTCGCCGTCGAACTGTCGAACACCGACCTCTTGGTGGTGCCCAGCGTCTGGTACGAGAATTCGCCGCTGGTGATCCTAGAGGCGCTGGCGGCGCGCACGCCGCTCTTGGTCAGCGACATCGGCGGGATGGCGGAACTGGTTGAAGAGGGACTCAGTGGATTTCGCTTCGCGGTTGGCGACGCCACGGCGCTTTGCGCGCGCCTCGCGAGTCTGATCGAAGACCGCTCGCAGCTCGAGCGCCTGTACCGCGTCGAGGAGCCGATCAAACGTGTGGACGAAGATGCCGCGCAACTCGAGGAGGTCTACTTCGAAGCGCTGGAGAGCGTGCGCGCGCGCCGCGCCGGGGGCAAAGAAGCGTGAAGGTCCTGCTCGCGACGCACGGCTTTCCGCCGCAACAGGTCGGTGGCGTCGAACTCTCGGTGCACTCGCTCGCAAATTTGCTCGCGCGTCGTGGGCATTCCGTCAGCGTCGTCTGCGGCAGCCTGCAGCGTAGCGCGCACACCGATGCGGCAGAAATCCTGCGCGAAACACTGCTCGGCGCGCTCGGCGAACGCATCGAGGTCGCGCGCATCGCGCGGCCGGACCTGTATTTCGACCACTGGCACAAATCGCTCTCCGCCGCCGCGTCGCGGGCTTTCCGCGACCTGCTCTGCGAACTGCGCCCCGATGTCGTGCACGTGCACCACTGGCTGCGCCTTTCGCGCGATCTCGTGCTCGTGGCGGCGCGCGAGAAGATCCCCAGCGTGGTCACTTTGCACGACGCCTGGACAAGCTGCCCGATCGTTTTCCGGGTGCGGCCCGACACGCAGCAGGCCTGCGCCGCGCCCGTCGGTCCGCACCCTTGTATCGCCTGCGCCGCGCGCGTTCCGCCGCGCACGCCATGGATCCCGCGCGAGAGTGCCTATCTGCTGCTGGCCGAGCGTCAGCGCGACATCGGCCGAGAACTCGACCTCGCTCGCGTGCGCATCGCGCCCTCGCGCGAGCATGCACGCGCACTCGAGCGCAGCCTGGGCCGCGCCAGGGATTCGCTGGCGGTCAAAATCGTCGCGCCGATGGCGGCGACAGATGCCGTGCGCGCGCGCACGCGGCCGCCGCCCGCGGATGCTGCGCCGGCGGGCCTGCACGTCAGCTGCTGGTCCCAGGTCTCGCGGCTCAAAGGCAGCGACTTGATGCTCGCAGCTTTCCTCGCCGCTCGCGCGGAACTTGGGCCTGGCATGCCGCTGCAGTTGGACCTGCACGGTTCGGCGTCGGACGCGCAGTTCGAGGCCGAGTTGCGCGCTCGGGCGGGCGACGCGCCCGTGCGCTTTGCCGGCGCGTTTGTCGCGGCCGAACTCGAGCAGTGCATCGATCCGCGCGCGCAAGTGTTCGTGCACAGCTCGCGCGCCCACGAATCCTACGGCTTGAGCATCGACGAAGCCGCGCGGCTTGGGCTCGCGCTCTTGCTGCCCGACGCGCCGGTGTTCGTCGAGCGCTGTGGCGGGGTCGCGCTGTTCTACGAAAGTGGAAACGAAGCCGCGTTGAAAGCGCAACTCGTCAGCCTTGCGCGAAACCCCGACGACCTGCTGCGCGCCCGTGCGGCTGCAGCCGCATGGGCCGGCCGACTGCCCAGCCCCGACTCGATCGCGGCGCAGCACGAGGAAATCTACGCGCGCGCCATCGCCGCCGCTGCGCCGAGCGTGGCACAGCCAAGTTGGTTCGACGAGCGCATGTCCCACGAAACCACACAAGCCTGGGACCGCGCACTGTCGCAGTGCAGCGCACAAGCGCTGGGGTTTGCGCTGCCCAAACCGCCTGGGCCATGAAACTGCTCTTTCTCCTGCACGACTTCCTGCCCGAGCATGTCGGCGGCACGGAGGTCCACAGCGCGGAACTCGCCCGCGAACTCTTCCGCCGCGGTCATGAGGTCGTGATCGTCTGCACGGAGCGTGATCTCGCGCGCGCAGACGGCGACGCGCTCGAACGGCGCTACGCTGATCTGCGCGTGATCGAGGTCGCACATTCCCGCGAGTACGCCAGCGCCGAAGAATGCTGGGAAGAGCCGCGTTCGCAGGCAATTTTCGAGGCCCTGCTCGCGCGCGAGAAGCCTGACATCCTGCACGTCCAGCATTTCGCGCAGTGGGGCAGCGGCGTGCTGGCCAGCGCGCACGCTCGCGCGCTGCCCTCGGTCGTGACTTTGCACGACTACTATCTGCTGTGCGCCAACGCTTGCCTGTTCCGCGGCGATGGTTCGCTGTGTCGCGGGGATTGCTCAGAGTGCCTGCACGGACTTCCGCCCGCGCGATCCAGCGGGCCACCGCGCTCGCTCGATTCCGTCGCCGAAGAACGGCGCGCCCAGCATCGCGTCCACCTCGCACTGGCGAGCGCCGTGATCGCGCCGTCGCAGTTCCTTGCTGCGCTGATGCTCGAGCGCGGCCTCGTCCGTGCGCAGCGCCTCTCGCGAATAGATTCGGGAGTGAGCGGTGCCTGGCGCGAGCCACGTGCGAGCGATCCCGCGCATCCGCTGCGCCTGGCCTATGTCGGCGGGATCTACCCGACGAAGGGTGTGCACGTGCTGCTCGAGGCCTTCGCGAGCATGGAGCCGGGGCTTGCGACGCTCGAGATCCACGGCGTGCTCGAGTGGTTTCCGTCCTACGTCGGCCACTTGCGCGCGCTGGCGGGGGAGCGCGCCGATCTGCGCTGGTGTGGGCGCTTCGCGCCGGTGGACCTGGACAGGATCCTGGACGAAATCGACGTGCTGGTGGTTCCCAGTCTGTGGTACGAGAACCGGCCGTTGACCATTCAGGCCGCCTTTCGCAGAGGAATTTGTGTCGTCGCCAGCAATCTTGGGGGCATGGCCGAACTCGTGGTTCCTGGTTTCGGCGGCGAGCTTTTCCCGCACGGCGATGCACGGGCGCTCGCCAGTTTGCTCAGCGAACTGGCCAGGGACCGCGCCCGCGTCATGAAAATCGCCCGGGCGCGGCCGCTTCTGCCGTCGATCGCGGATGTCGCCGAGCGGCACCTCGAACTCTACGCCCGCGTCGCCGCTGAAATGCGCCCTGTTCTGTGAGCCGCGGACTGCTAGGCTAGATCCCGATGAGCACCTGGAATTTGCGCCGCAACAAGATCGCGTGCTCGACTTGCGAAGCGAGCTTTGGCGACGGAGACCGCTATTTTTCTGTGTTGACCACGGAGAGCGGGGATCTCGCGCGCAGCGACTTCTGTCTTGGCTGTTGGGCCGCGCGGCCCGGCGCGCCCGCGGATCTCTTTTGGTGGCGCACGCGACATGCGGAAAAGAAGCAGCGCGGCATGTCGTTCAACCTCGAGGCCCTCGAAGCGCTTTTCATCGCGCTGGAAGGGCGCAATGACCTGCGCGTGCAGGAGTTACGCTATCTCCTGTGCCTGCTCCTGATGCGCAAACGGCGCCTGAAGATCGTGCGCATGACCCGCGTTGGAAGCGCGGATGCGTTTGTCGTCCGGCGGCCGCGGCGGCAGGAAGAACTCACGGTATTCGTCTACGACTTCAGCCCCGAGCGCATGGCTGAGCTGCGCGGAGAATTGCGCGCGCTCTTTGCCGACGGGGCCGCGCCCATCGAGCTCGCCGCCGGAATTTCCGATCCGACCTGAGGCGCGCTCCCATGCAGACACGCTTCACCTGAACCGAACCCCACCGCCCCAAAGCCGACTCGACCGCAAGATGTTGTGGTCAACACCCAAAAATCATTCCAACCCCACAAGATCTAGCGCTTTCTGACTGAGGACGCGGCCGCGTCCCAAGTCAGGCTCCAGCAAGCACTTCCAGCGAAAAAAAACTGGATGAACCATTGCCGAGGGAGCTTGAAAGCGGTGGAATATGAAAGTGGGGCAAAGTGGTGGTCGGTGTCAGTCGGCGCTAGGGCTTGTGGGGCCCGAGAGTCGCTCTGTTGACCGCGCGCCTGCGCTGGCCGGCTCTGGCAACGGAGCCTCGGCCCGGGCGCTGACGCGCGGACACCGATCACCCGTTCCGCCCTGCGTTGCGGTGTCGCTGGCACCGCTTCTGTGCGCCCACGGCGAAGGGGGGCAAGGCCATGTGGATCGGTGAATCGACCCACACGCTGGACGCGAAGCATCGCGTCTTCCTGCCCAAGCGTTTTCAAGATGGCCTTGGCCGCGACGCCGAAGGCAACTTGACGGCGATCCTTTCGCGCGGATTCGAGGATTGCATAGCCCTGTACTCCGAGGCGGGTTTCCAGCGCGGTCTGGAACGCATGCAGTTGCAGGCCTTTTCGAGTGAGCAGCAGCGACTGATGCAGCGCTTGCTGTTCGCTGACACGTACCACACGACGCTCGATGTCGCCGGCCGCATGCTCCTGCCCGAATCTCTGCGCGAGCTCGCACAGATCGGAGCCAAGGAGGTTGTCGTCGTCGGTCTGATCGATCGGATCGAAGTGTGGGACAAGACACGCTGGGTCGAATTCAAGGCCCATAACAAATCCAAGTTCAACCAGCTCGATCGCGTGCTCGCCAATTCCGGGTCCGTACCCGGACAGTAATCACTCGCGCTCGATTTCCCGGGCGAGTTGCACTCGGCGCAACTCACCCAAGCCGATCCGAAGGTGCTTCTCGTGAACGGAGTGGAGCAGATGACCAGCCTCGAGGGGCGGGATCCGTCTGCCGGCGATTCGCCGGTGCACGTTTCCGTGATGCGTGACGAAGTTCAGGCACTGCTCGCGGGTGATGCCGCGCAGCGCGCCTTGCTCACGGGCTGGATCGTGGACGGAACGCTGGGCGCAGGTGGGCACACCGAGATGTTGTTGCGCGAGTCGCCGGGTCTGTGCGCGATCGGACTCGATCAGGATCCACAGATCCTCGAGATCGCCCGCTCGCGGCTCGCTCCGTTCGGAGCGCGCGTGCGTTTGCGCCACGGAAGGGCCTCGCAAATGGCTGAATTCCTGGAGCAAGAAGCACTGCCCGCGCCGATCGGCGTGTTGCTCGACCTCGGCGTCTCGTCGTTGCAACTCGACCGCCCCGAGCGCGGTTTCGCTTTCCAGGTCGACGGTCCGCTCGACATGCGCATGGACCCGACACGCTCGCGCACCGCGGCGGAAGTCATCAATCATTGGGACGAGTCCGATCTTGCGGACCTGTTTTTCCACGAAGGCGGCGACACGCGCGCCCGGCGCATTGCACACGCGATCGTCGAAGCTCGCCGCCGCTCGCCGTTCCAGCGCACCGGGGCGCTGGCGGATCTGATCGCGCGCGCGGCGCCGTCGAGCGGCAAGAACCATCCGGCGACGAAGGTCTTCCAGGCATTGCGTCGAGCTGTCAACGAAGAGGGCGAGGAGTTGATCGCGGCCCTCGGCGCCGCGCAAGCGACGCTCGCCGACGGAGGCCGCTTGGTCGTGATCTCCTTCCATTCCGGCGAAGACGGCGTGGTCAAGCGCTTCCTCGCACGCGGGGCGCGCGCGGGCAACTGGCGTCTTTTGACCAAGAAGCCGCTGTGTGCCTCGCGCGCCGAAGTCCGGGCCAATCGCCGTTCGCGCTCGGCCGCACTGCGTGCGGCCGTCAGGGTTCACACGGCGGGCACAGGTGTCGAGTCCGGCGCGGTCCGCGGCCGGGAAACTACTGGAGGCAGATCGTGATTCGAGCAGCTCTCGTACTCCTGTTGTGTGGCTTGACCCTGATCCTGGGTTTGTCGACGACCCTCGTGGCGAATGGGAACCATGCGCGCGCGGCGGAGCTCTCCGTCCTGCAGCGTCAATGGGAGATGTGCGAAGCCGCGAACGCGCAGATGCGCGCGCTGACCGAGGCACACTTGCCCGGCGTGCCCAATGTTCCGCTCGATCCCAAGCGCCAGCGTCAGGAGCTTGCGAAGCGTCGCGCCGCCGCCGATCCCGCCAAGCCGAAGGCGCTCAGCCTGTGATCTCCGGCGCCAATTCCGAATCGGCCTCGGGCCTGCGTCCGGCCAGCGCGTACTTCGTCGTGGCGGCGGTGCTGTGCGTCGTCGCGGTCTGGGTCGCCTGGATCGCGCTCGGCGGCAAGCCGTGGCTCGGCTTCCGTTCGAGGCTCGAGCAGGATCCAGCTCCTGAATACACGATATGCGATCGCTCGGGCCGCCCGCTCGCGGCTTTCGTCCAGCGGCTCGACTTGACGATGTCCCCGCGCGCGCTTTGGCAGGCGCACACGCCCGAGACGATCGTGCTGGGAATGGCGCGCGCGCTGGGTGCGCCGGCCACAGCTCAGCAACTGCTCGAGCGCATGATGCCCGACGCAAAACAAGGCGTGGTGCGCGTGGCTTGGAAGCTGGACGCGAAGCAGGCCAGCGCGCTCGACCTCTTCGTGCGTCGCGGCTCGTCGGATCCCGAGGCGCCGGTCAATCCGATTCGCGGCATGTGGATCGAGCGCGCCGACGGCAAGCCGGCCAACTCGACCACGCCGGCGCTTTCCTACCGGCTCGCCTGGCAGCCCTTGGTCGTACTCTCGAGCGAAGTTCGCGAATCGCACCTCAAGCGGCAGGCCAAGAACCCGCTGCGTTGGAGTCGCGAGTTGGCGGACGGGATCGCGCTTGCGTTGTACGGCGACGCCGCGCTGCGGCCCGGCGCTGTCGAGGAGCAACTGGAAGCACAGCGCGCACGCATCTGGGAAGGCCTGATGCCCACGCGCTTCGTTGCAGCGCTGCCGGACTTCGACGCGACTCGCGCGCCCGACGTCTGGACGCTGCTCAATGATCAGCACGTAGCCTCGCACCAGATGTCAATCGAACGCGGCCGCAATCGGCGCTATCCGCTCGGGCCGATGCGTCTGTTGGGCGGTTGGGGCTTCATCGACAAAAAAGCGGCCGAACGCCGCGCGCTCGCCGCCTTCGGTCTCGAGCCCGCGGCAATCGCCACGGCCGAGCTGCGGGCCTCGCTCATCGCGTCGCTCTCACCCGAGAAACGCGCTCAATTCGAGTCGGCGACGTGGAAGGCGCTGGCCGAGCCCGAGGCTATCGTCGGTCTGGAACTCGTCTGTGACAAGCTGCTCGCGAGCGACGATTGGAAGTTCCTGGAGCGCAATCCGGCCACCTACAAGTTCAACCGTCACCGGCCGATCCGGCAAATCGCGCGCGGCCAGGGCAGTCAGGCGCGTTCCTATTATCTGGACTCGCAGCCGGCCAGCGAAACGCCGTGCGTGGTGACCACGATCGACGCGAAGTTGCAGGCCGAAGTCGGCCGGCAGTTGGAGCGCGTCATGCAGGTTTCCAAGCCCGCGCTGGCGATGGCGATCGCGATCGACGTAGAGACCGGCGATGTGCTGGCGCTGGATTCGCGCGAGGCCTACGCCTTCGGCGGTTTCGCACCGACGACGCACAGCTACACGCCCGGTTCCACCGGCAAGGTGCTGGTGATGGCCAGCGCCATCGAAGAAGGCGTGATCCATCCCAAGGACATCGTCGACGTTGGGCACGGCGAGTTTCACATTGCCGGCACCAGCCGCGTCATCCATGAGGCCGAGCATCCCGGCCGCAGCGGGCGAATCTCCGCCGCGGAGTGCCTGGCCTTCTCGCTCAATGCCGGCCTGGTGCAGATCGGTTGGAAGGTCGAGCCCGAAGCGCTGCGCGGCTATATGCGCAAGCTGCACTACGCTGAATTGCCGCACTCGGGTTTCCCCGGCGAACAGCCGGGCATGCTTCCGCCGCTGCCGTGGAAGAAAGCCTGGGATTGGGCCTCGGTCTGTTTCGGCCACGGCTACATGACCACGATGTGGCAGCACGCTGCCGGACTCGCGACCGTGATTCGTGGTGGTACCTGGAAGCCTCTGCGCCTGATCGATCGGGTCGAACAGGGCGACGCGCGTTGGTCGCTGCCGCGCGCCGAGGGTGAAGTCGTCTACTCGTCCGAAACTTGCCGCCAAGTGCGCGAGATGATGATGCTCGGCGCCCGCGAGGGAACCGGCAAGCCGGTCGCTTCGCCTGACAAGATGCCGGGGGCCATCGTCGGCACGAAGACCGGCACGGCGCAAAAGGTTTCGACCGAGATCTGCCTGCACGTCGAGCTTGCGCACCAGGCCTGGCACTCCAAGCAGGGCACGAGCTGCAATCGGCAGTGCCGCGCGAAGCTCGCCGGCGTGTCACGACCGCACTCGGACTGCTACACGTCCTCGATGGTGATCTTCGGACGCCGCGAAGACGGCGGACGCGAAGTGATGGTGTATGTGGTCGTCGACGACAAGACCGCCGGCGAACGTTACGGCTCGGCCGCGGCGGGGCCGGCAGCGGCCGCGATCCTGCGCGAGGCGCTCGGCCTGACTGCCTACAGCGAACCGCTCGAGAAACTCGATGCCAAGGGCTTCGTTCCTTCGAAGCTCAAGTCGCGGGCCTCGGACGGCTTGAGCGCGATGCCCTGGCTCGAGGAGGCGGCGAAATGATGGCGCTTGGCGAACTCGTCGCTCGTCACGGCGGCACTTGCCTGCCTGCACTCGTCGGGCACGGCCCACTGGTGCGCGGCGTGCAACTCGACAGTCGCGCGGTGACGCCCGGCGATCTGTTCGCCGCGCTGCCCGGCCGCGCGGCCGACGGCGGGCGCTTCGTCGCCCAGGCGCTCGAGCGCGGCGCGGTGGCGGTGCTCTCGCCGCAATCGCTCGACCACGGGGCCGTGCGCGTGCCGAACTGGATCCACCCGAGCGCGCGTCGGGTCGTCGGCGAAACCGCGGCCGAATTGTGCGGCCATCCGTCGCGCGAAATGTTCGTCGTCGCCGTCACCGGCACCAACGGCAAGAC
>JAYUUV010000080.1:0-6583 GCA_043754695.1 Planctomycetota bacterium | reverse complement strand
TAAGAAACGGCGGCGGATTACCGGGGACGATTCAGGGGCACACGAAGTACTCGAGCCCGTTGCTCAACGAGGTGTTGTTCGGCGCTGAGAATCCAGGGTCGCGGCCCCAGAACTGACAGTCGACCCGCGTGCCGAGGAACGAAAGGAACGGCGCAGGATTTCCGCCGAGCAGACCGGCGCGGAACGAGTTCATGTCGAGCGAGTAGTTTCCACTGCAATCATTGGCCGGCGCCGGCGTGCCTGCGCTGTTCAGGCCCTGCACGCGGTGCGGTGAGCCGCTGATGCACAAAAGTCCTGCGCTGAACGGTACGGCAGCGCGACCAGAATTTCCGTACAGCAGGATTCCCACCTTGTTGTTCCGGTTCTGCGCCGAACTGACGACGAAGCCCTGAGTCGCGCTTGCGCTCGGAACACCCACGGATCCGATCGCCGGTGTGCAGCCGAGCGAATTCTGTTTCGCCGTGCAGTAGGTCACAGGCGTGCCCGCGCAAATCGGACCCAGGCGCGCGGCTGTGTGCTCCGAGCTCGCGGCAACTTCGACGTACGTCATGCCCTGCGGCGGCAACGGCACGTTGCATTGACCGCGGTTGTTGTTCCCAAAGGCCACGACGGAGCCATCGCTGCGACGCGCGACCGAGTGATTCAAGCCTGCCGCGATTTCGACATACGACAAACCCGCGGGTAGGGCGGGCACATTGCACTGGCCGTAGGTATTGGCGCCCCAGCCCACGACCGAGCCGTCGCTACGACGCGCTAGCGTGTGGCTCTCGCCCGCCGCGACCTCGACGTAGGTCAGGCCGACGGGCGGAGGCGGCACGTTGCATTGCCCGGCAGTATTGCGGCCCCACGCCGCGATCGACCCCTCGTTGCAGAGTCCGACGCTGTGATAGCCCCCGGCCGCCAGCTGCGAATACAACAGCGGTCCCGGCAGGACCGGCACGTTGCACTGACCGAAGCCATTCTCGCCGCAGGCCACGGCCGAACCGTTGCTTCGGACCGCGAGCGTATGACGATGACCGGCTGAGACGTCGGTGTAGCTCAGGCCGGCGGGCAGTGCCGGCAAATTGAGTTCGCCATAAAAGTTGGAGCCCCAGGTCAATACCGCGCCGTCGCTGCGCAGCGCCGCGTTGTGTGTGTGGGTGGTCGAGATCGAGCGGTACGAAAGGCCCGCGGGCAGTGCGGGCACGCTGAGTTGGTTGTCTCCGTAGTCGCCAAAAGCCACGAGCTCGCCGTTGCTGCGGCGCGCCACGCTGTGCACGTATCCGGTCGCAAGCTCGACGTAGGAAAGCCCGGCAGGCTGCGCCGGCAGGTTGCATTGATAGAATTGGTTCCTGCCCCAGGCCACCAAGCTGCCGTCGCTGCGTCGGGCCAACGAGTGGTAATCGCCCGCTCCGATCTCGACATAGGACAGGCCCACGGGCAGCGCCGGTACGTTGCATTGGCCGGCCGCAGCATAGCCCCAGGCGACCACGGATCCATCGCTGCGACGCGCGACCGTGTGATTCTCCCCCGCCGCGACCTCGACATAGGTAAGACCGGCGGGCAATGGAAGCGCGGTGCATTGTCCGTCGTAGTTGTCGCCGAAGCCAAGGATCGCGCCATCGCTGCGTCGCGCCAGCGAGTGGCCGTAGCCCGCCGCGACCTCCACGTACGTCATGCCTGCCGGCAGGCTAGGCGCATTGCACTGTCCCAGAAAATTCTCGCCGAAGCCGACGACCGAACCGTCGCTGCGCAGCGCCAACGAATGCTGACCGCCGCCCGAAATCCCGACGTAAGTGAGCCCAGCAGGCAGAGCCGGGACGATGCACTGGCCGTTGCTGTTATCGCCCCAGGCCACGAGGGACCCGTCGCTACGGCGGGCCAAGTTGTGTCGCGCGCCGGCCGCGACATCGACGTAGGAAAGTCCGGGCGGAAGAGCCGGTGCGGTCGACTGGCCATAGATGTTGCTGCCCCAGCCTGCGATTGATCCATTGCTCAGGCGCGCGACCGCGTGGTCGTCACCTGCCGACACCTGCACGCAGCTTAGCCCTGCGGGGAAGGCCGGCACATTGCATTCCCCATTGTAGTTGGCCCCGAAGGCGACCACCGAACCGTTGGCGCGACGCGCGAGCGTGAACACGATGCTGGTCGAGACTTCCACGAAGGGCTCCTCGCTCCAGGCGCTGTCAAAAACGTTCGAGCCCCAGCAGACGATCTCCGACTGTGCACTGGCAGTCGAGCCTGCCAACGCCAACGCGAACGAAATCAGGACGGCCGGCGATGCATTGAGCGTACTGAGCTTCATGAAGGTCCTCCCCCGTTGGACTTGTTCTCCGGGAGCCCAGTGTGACAGAAAATGTCCGTTTGCAGACGAATCGATCCGCGCCAGGGAGCGGCGAACTGCGCTGGGCGCGCGCGGCGCGGGCGCTTACTGACAGATCTGGAACTGAAGCGCGTTCGTCGTGTTGGTCAAAAAGGCGTCGCCGGGGTCGCGGCTCCAGTACTGGGTATTGACCTGCTGGCCGACGACGAGCAAGGCGGGCACGGCGCCGGTCTGCAGGTAGGCGTTGAAATCCATGCTCAAGACGCCGCTGCAATCGAGTCCCCCGCCGGGCGGATTGCCGCCTGAATTCAAGCCCGGCGCGCGTCTGATCTGTCCGCCGATGCACAGGATCCCGCCCTGGAAAGGCGTCGCCGCGGATTGGAATCCGAAGAGCAAGAGACCGGCTTTGTTGTTCAGGACCGACGTGGCGTAGATCGTGAACGGAGCCGGGCTCGACACGCTGGCGACACCGTTGAAAGCGATGCTCGGCAGGCACAACTGCGAGTTCGTCTTCGCCACGCAGTAGACCACCGGGATCGCGCCGCCCTGGCACTCGCATTCGTCGGGGATGCCGTTGCCGTTGAGGTCGTTCGAAGTCGCCGCGGCGATGTCGCAGCCATCCGGAATTCCGTTGCCGTTGCAGTCCGCGCCGGCCTCATAGGCGCCGATGTCGATGATCGGCGGAGTTCCAACGCCGGTGTCTGGAACGTTCGGGTTGTCAGCGAAGCGCGCGAAGCCGGCGAGATCGATGTTCGAACCCGCGGGCAGACCGGCGTTGTTGCCAGCGTCCACGCCCGGCGAAGTCGGAGCGATACGCAGCGGGGTCGGACCGCAATTCTCGAACACCGGCACGGCGCTGACATTGCCCGTGCCTGCGTAGCCTACGACCAGCGAGTACGTGACCGACATACCCGCCGAGATCTGCGCTGTGACGCCTGTGGCTCCGCCCGCGGCCACGTTGCCGTTGACGATGCAATTGACGATCGAAGGCGTGGCTGCGCTGCCAAGAATTCCGGCGGTCGCATTGGCCGGCGAGAAGTTGTCGATGATCGTGCAGTTTCGGATCTGCGGGCTCGAACTGGCTATGAACATCGCGCCGCCGCCGCTGCCACCGGTCGCTGTATTGTTCTTGAACAGCGAGTTGTAGACCTTGACCGAACTGTTGCTAAAAATCTCGATCGCACCGGCGCGCGCGGCGGAGTTGTTGGTGAAACGGCAACGTTCGAACGTCGCGCTCACGTTGGTAGCCATGTCGAACGCACCGCCAAAGGAACCGCCGACGTTCAGGTCGAATTCGCACTCGATGAAGGACGGGCTCGAGCTGTTGATGTATCCCGCTCCTCCGCCGAACGAACAACGATTGGCGACGAACAACGTCGAGCGAATGGTCGGGCTCGCGCCGCTGACGCACAGGATGCCGCCACCGCGATCTTCATTGACACCGCCGCCGTTGGCGTTGCCCGAGCGCACGCGGAATCCGTCGAGCACCGCGCTCGCGTTCGTGCCCGCGCCGCTGAGAATGTGAAATGAGTTGTCGGTGAAGATCGAACTGCCGTCGTTGCCCGCGAGGTCGCCCGAGAGCGTGGTCGGGTTGGCCGAGACATTGCGCTGCGCCAGCGTCGTCTCGAAGCCCGCAAAACCGCCGAAGACCGAGATGTTGTTGCGCAGCAAATGCGTCGCGCTGCGCGTAAGGGTCGTCGTGGGCAGGTACGTTCCGCCGGCGACCCAGATCTGGTCACCCGCTGAGGCCAGGCCCAGCGCGACTGCCACGCCGTCGACTCCGCGGTGCGCGTCGGCCCACGAACTGCCGTTGTTGGCGCCTGTGGTCAGTCCGACGTTGACGTAGCGAGTGCCGGCGAACGTGGCGGGAGAAAGGAAGATCAACGCGGCCAGGAGGGCAGCGGGATTCAGGCGCGGGGCGTGCATGCGAAGGTCCAGATGTGGAGTCCTAGGGTGGTCGAGCAAGCCTTCCTTTCTATCAGACGTCGCGCGATTGCGGGCCAGTTTCCTGACGGGCCGCACGGCCTTCGTCGACTTCAACAACCCGGCATCGGCAGCCTCGCTGATCCAGCCGGGCATGGCCTTGATCTTCCAGTTCTGGCACCGCGACCCGCAGACCGTGGGACACGGCTTCAATCTTTCCGACGCGTTGCACGCTCAGTTCTGTCCGTAGTTTCCAAGGGTCCCTTGCGAGTCCTCGGGACCGAGTGCTCCGCTCCATGGAGCGAGCGGGTTCTTGTCGGGGCCTTGCGACAGTAGGATCGCCTGGCCCCACATCCCCCCTTCCACGCGGAGCACTCCCATGTTGACCCGTCGGCAGTTGATCCATTCGGCCGCTCTCTGCGCAGGTGCAGCAGCAGCAGGTTCACTTCTCGCAGGCACAGCTTTCGGATTCCCGTCGCCTTCGCCACGGCGCGCGCGCAGTGGAGCCTTGGGCAAGCTGCAACTCCTGCAGATCGGTGTCGGCGGCAGCATCGCCCCCGCCGATCGCGAGCAACTGCTCGCCCACGGAGAAGTCGTGATCAGCGGCCTGTGCGACGTGGACTCCAAGGCCTTGGCCGAAGTCGGCGCGAAACATCCCGAAGCCTTCACCTGCGCTGATTTCCGCGAAGCGTTCGCCGTGCACGCGGACAAGTTCGACGCGGTGCTCGTCTGCGTGCCCGACCACAATCACGCGCTGATCATGATGAACGCGCTCAAGGCCGGGAAACATGTCTACGGCCAGAAGCCGCTCGTGCAGCAACTGTCGGAAGTGCTGGCGATGGAGCAGGCCGTCGCCGCGCGGCCGAATCTGATCACGCAAGTCGGCAACCAGCGCATGGGACACGCGGGAAGGCAGTCCGCCGTGCAGATTCTCAAGCAAGGACTGCTCGGGAAAGCGATCGAAGCCCACGTCTGGGTCAATGGCCCGCCCGACACGGGCGACGGCTACTTCTATTACGGAGGATTGAAGGAGCCCACGCCGCCGCCGCCGAACATCAACTGGACCCTGTGGCAGGGCGCCGCCAAGGAAGCGCCGCACCGCGAAGGTCTGGTGAGCCTGCGCTGGCGCTCGTCGTGGGACTACGGCACGGGCCAACTCGGCGACTGGTGCACGCACCTGCTCGACGTCCTGTACTTCGCCTTTGACCTCGGCTCACCCAGTGCGGTCGTGTCGCACACGCGCACGCCGTCGGATTTCTATCACGCGCAGCACGTGCACTCGACGCTGACCTATGCCGGCGGCGGCGAGCGTTTCGCGCGGCCCGTTTTCCCCGTGCACTACTCCGACAAGGGTCAGGCGCCCTCGCGCGCGGCGCTCGGTCTGCCGGAGGGCAAATTCCCCGCGACCGGCACGCTGGTCGTGTGCGAAGGCGGCGTGCTCTTCGTCGAGCCCGAGGGCGAAACGCAGGTCTGGCAGGGCGGCGTGGAGATCGAGTGGAAGAAACTCGCCGGATTGAACCCCGTGACGGAGCGAAATCACTGGCACTCGTGGGTCGACAAGATCATCGGCAAAGAGGGCGCGTTCGTGCAGACGCCGTTCGGGGTCGGCGTGCGCATGGCCGAAGCCGGAGTGCTGTGCTCGCGCGCGGCGCGTTTCCCTGGACAGGAGTTGCGCTGGGACAAGCCGAGTCTCACGTTCACGAACCACAAGGAAGCCAGCGAAGGCATCGTGCGCCGCGAGTACCGCGTCGGCTTCGATCTGCCGAAATTCGTGTGAACGCGATGCGGCGATCGAACTCGCCTTCAGGATTCGCCGACGTCGAGCTGCCGGTTCAATTGCCGCGCGGAATCTCGATCAGCGAATAGTACGTGACGTCGTGCAGCAGCCTGGCGCCCGCTGACGAGCGCACGCGCGCGTGGATCTCGTGCACGTAGCCCGCGCGCAGGTTCGCGAGCACGAGCCGCACGCTCTTGCCATCGGCGCCCACTTCCACGGAGCCCAATTCGAGGCGCTGTTTTTCGACCTCGTCCGAGCCGTAGGTTTCGTGCTCCAGGTACGTGTAGCTCTCGAGGTCCCAGTTCGCGCGATCGGTCGCCGTCGCCGCGTCGATGGGCTGCGTGAACTCGATCACGAACCCATCGGGCTTCGCGTGCACGGCCAACATCTCGAACGGGACCTCCTTCGTCCAGACCAGCCGCTCGAGCCCCGCGGACTTCGGGCCCAAACTGCCCCAACCACGATTGGTCTCGCCGCAGAACAGTGAACCGTCCTTGCCCCAGGCGATGCGCACCACGCCGCTCGCGAGTCCGATGCGAAATGGAAAGCAGGCGCCCTGCCAGCGGCCGTTGACACGCTCG
>JAYUUV010000079.1:0-12678 GCA_043754695.1 Planctomycetota bacterium | reverse complement strand
TAAGAAACGGCGGCGGATTACCGGGGACGGATCAACGCCTCGGCGTTGATCACGCTCGCGCCTGCCGCGCCGCGTTCGGCGTTGTGGCCGAGGGCGATGAACTGGATGCCGAGCAGCGGGCAGGCGCGCAGGCGGCCGATGTGCACGAGCATGCCCTCGCCTGCATCGACGTCGCGGCGCGGCTGCGGGCGATCCTCGGTCGAATGCACCACGATCGGCACAGCAGGCGCGCTGTGCAATTTCATTTCCTGCAGCGGCCGCCAGCGCTCGAAGGCCGCGCGCACGGCGTCGACCGAGGGCGAACCGCGCAGTCGCACGCTGACCGCGAGTGTGTGGCCATCCTCGACGGCCACGCGATTGCAGCTGGTCGACATCGCGATGCGCGCGGGCTCGATCGCTCCGCCGACCAGGCGCCCCAACATCTTGTTGGTCTCCACGCCGACTTTTTCTTCCTCGCCGCGGATAAATGGGATCACGTTGCCCAGGATGTCGAGGCTCGCGACACCGGGATAACCCGCGCCGGAAATCGCCTGCATGCTGACCAGCGAAACAGCTTCGACACCGAAGGCTTCGTGCAACGGCGCGAGCGCGAGCACGAGAATCGTCGACGTGCAATTGGGATTGCAGACGATGCCGCCGGACCACGCGCGCTTTACGCGCTGCCCTGCGAGCAACTCCAGATGCGCCGCGTTGACCTCGGGAATCAACAAGGGCACGTCGGCGTCGTTGCGAAACGCGCTCGCGTTGGAAAAGACCAGCGCCCCCGCCCGCGCGAAGGCCGGTTCGACTTCCTTGGCCACGGGCGCATCGAGCGCGGAAAAGACCACCGTCGCCGAAACGTGGCTGGGATCCGCGGGCAACAGCCGGCTCGCCCCGAAGCCCGCGTAGACCCCGCTCCCGCCGCGATCCGCCAGGCGCCACGCGCAGGCCTCATCGAGGCGTTTGCCGACGTTTTTCTCGCTGGCGCAGAGCGCCTTGATCTCGAACTGCGGATGGCGCGCGAGCCGGGCGACGAAGCGCTGGCCGACGACGCCGGTGGCGCCCAGGACGGCTACGGGAATCTTGGCGGAACTCATGCTGTAACAGGAATAGCTGACGGGGGCGGTGCACTTCCTCTAGAATCTTCGCCCGATTCCTACTTGGCAGGCCAAAGCGCCGCCCACGATCGATCCATGAGCTCCAAAAAGAACAATCCGCAGGACGCGCTGTCCGCGGAAATCGAAGCCGCCCTTGACGGTGTCGAACTCCAACGCCTCGACGACTCCGCTTCCGCCCCGAGTTCGGCGGCCAAAGCCAAGGGCAAGGAAGCGCCCAGCGCCCGAAAGAACCAGCGCGGTCTAGTCCCTGGCCTGATCGTCGGCGTGCACGGCGACGACGTGATCGTCGAGCTGAGCCCCACGCGCCAAGGCATCTGCCCACGCTCGCAATTCGAAGTCGAGCCCAAAGTCGGCGAGCGCTCGGAGTTCACGCTCGGCGGACAGGACTCCGACGGCCTGTGGATCCTCTCGCGCCGCGAGCTCCAGGCCCTAGCCGCCTGGGACGCAATCGAAAAAGGTTCGCGCGTCGAAGCCAAGGTCACGGGGCAAAACACCGGCGGCCTCGAACTCAAAGTCGGACCGCTGCCCGGTTTCATGCCCGCGTCGCAGATCGGTCTTGGCCGCGAGGACAATCTCGCGCAGTACATCGGCCGCACGCTCGAAGTGCTGGTGCTCGAAATCGATCCCGACCGCCGCCGCCTGTTGTTGTCGCGCCGCGCGATCCTCGAGACCGAGCGCGAAACCGCGCGCGAGCAGAGCGTCGGTTCGCTCGCCACTGGTCAAGTGTTGCGCGGTCGTGTCACGCGAATCGAACCTTTCGGCGCCTTCGTCGATCTCGGCAAGGGAGTCGAAGGCTTGCTGCACGTCTCCAACCTTTCGCGCGGCCACGTCGCCGATCCCAACGACGTGGTCAAGAAGGGCCAAGAGATCGACGTGATGGTGCTCAAGATCGAGGACGGCGGAAAACGCATTGGCCTCGGCATGAAGCAACTCGAAGCCGATCCGTGGCAAGCGATCGGCGGGAAGTATCAAGTCGATCAGGTGGTCAGCGGGAAGATCGTGCGCTTGACGGACTTTGGTGCGTTTGTCGAGGTCGAACCGGGAGTCGACGGGCTGTTGCACGTTTCGGCCATGGCCAAGGAGCGCGTGCGCCGGCCGCAGGATTCGGTCAAGGTCGGGCAGGAGGTGTCCGTGCGCATCGTCACGATCGACGGTGCGCGCCAACGCCTTTCGCTCTCGCGCCTTGACCCGCGCGGAGCCCTGATCGGCTCGGAGGATTCGGTCGACAGCGCCGTGATCGACGAAGCGCTCGCGCGCACGCAGACCACCAAGCCCCAGGGCACGAACCTCGGCTCGCTGTTCAAGAAGGCGCTGGACAAGAAGCAGTAACCGGTCGGCGGCCTGGGCTATGCTCGGGGCATGGCGCTGAATACGGTGTGGCGGTTCCTGACGTTCGCGGCTCTTCTTTGTGCGCTGCTTCTCTCCGCTTCAGTGAGCGCGGCGAGCTCATTGCTTAGTTACGAGCGTTATCGCGTCTTCGAATTGGCGCTGCACGCGGACATCGTGGTCACGGGCGAGATCGGTGCCGTACAACAGGAGACTTTCGACCTCCGAGTAGAACAGCGCATCGTAGGCGGCGCGGAAGAGCCCTCGATTCGGGTGAAGCAGTTCGACAATTGGACATGCGCCTCTCGCTGGACCGAATACGCCGCCGGTCAGAGAGTGCTGCTCTTCCTTTCTAATCCGAAGGATGGAGTCTGTTCGATTCTCGGCGGCGGCGGCGAGGGCGAGATGCCGCTTCACGGAACGGACGTCATCGTGCGTGGCTATCGCGTGCGCGGCTTCGATCATGGTCACACGCCGATCGGCTCGGAATCCGTGAGTGGAGCCGTGATCGCACTCGATGAAATCACGAACGCCGTGCGCGGGCTGCGCGCAACGTTGAGGCTCGAGGAGAAACCAGACGCGCAAGGATTCATCCGGGATCGGGTCTCACTGCGCGAAGCCATCGGTGAATTCGAGTCCTTCGCGCGCACGTCGCGAACGGCACGACATATGTTCGGTGAAGCCATTTCGAACCGAAGCTGGACCGGCCCGCCCGCGCCGCCGGGCGATCAGCCTAATTCGAAAGACCTGCGGTGGCTGCGATCTAGCCCGGATGCCAAGCACAGCTCCGACGACGCGATATCGAATGCAAGTGGCCTGACCTTCACAGGCGATTTCAACGGCGACGGAATCGACGACCTCGCGGCGGTCACCCCATTTGGGAACGACCTTGGATCTGATGATCCCGTCTTGCGTGTCCTGTGCTTGGACTCCCACGGTGCCGTTGCTTCACAACTGCGCATCGATCCAGCGGGTGCCGGCCCCAATTTCTACATGGATGCCGGCCATTACCCTGCTGCAGCAATCGCCTCACTCGGCGACCTCGATGGAGACGGCATTGCGGAGCTTTGCTTGGGGTCGGCGTACTGGCGAGGCGACAAGGGACGAAGAGGAACCGCGTGGACCCTCTTTCCCCGCCGTGACGGGACACTGAAGAGATTCGTCGAAATCAGCGCTGCCCCGCAACTTTCAGCCGCCGGAGTCGAGGACGGCGTCGGATTTGGCAATTGCCTCGCAACGCTCGGAGACCTCGATGGAGATGGCTCGGTCGAACTCGCGATCGGCCAGGATCCCTTATTCGACTACGGCACGGAGCACGGACGTTCGGTCTACATCACATCGATCGCGCGCGACGGCTCCGTTGCCAAAGCGCTGCGAATCGATGGGAGGCACGAAGGGCTGAGCGAGACAGGCAATTGGCTTGGTGATTCGCTCGCACGCGTCGGTGATGTCAACGGCGATGGAATCACCGATCTCGCGGTCGGTGTCCCGGACGACACGGACGGAGGGGAGGTGCGCGGCGCAGTTTGGATCCTCTTCCTTGCCAAAGATGGATCGGTGCTCGAGAAGCACAAGATCAGCGGGTGGGAAGGCGACTTCAACGGCGCACTCGTCGATTGGAGCTGCTTCGGCCGTACGCTTGCAGGTCCTGGCGACATTGACGGAGATCGCGTCCCCGACTTGCTCGTCGGATCCAATTCGGGGATCTGGACCCTTTTCCTCACGCGCAGCGCCAAGGTGCGAGCACACCGAAAGCTCGAGAGCGGATCGACGGGCAAGGAGTACTTCGGATTTACGCTCACCGTCCAGACCCACGCTGCGGAAAACTCGAGCGCTACGGTGATCTGCGGCGGCGCGCGAGGAGTTGAAGCACGCGTGCTCTGGACTCTTACTCTGGACAAGAGCGGCGCCTTGCGCCCCCGCTGATCCCTACTTCGCCGGCTTCGCCAATTCGCCCGGAGCCGCGCGCCCGCCCGAGACTCCGCCGGAAACGATCAGCGCCATCATCGTGCCACTGTCGAGGTCGACCGCGTGCACGCGCGCGCGCGGCACGAGGATCAAAAAACCACCGAACGAAAACGAGAGAGGCTGATACACCGCCACGTGATCCGCAAGCCCGACCGACTCCATCGACTGACGTGTGACAAACCCCAGGCGTTTGACCTCCGACGTCTCGCTCTCCTCGAACCAGACCGGCTGGTCGAAGCTCTTCTTCTCGCCGACAAACGCGTCCGTCAGGTCGCGAATCGAAGAATAGACCAGCTTGATCAGCGGCAAACGGCTGACCCAGCGCTCGAGAACTTTGAGCGCCTGCATCGCGAGAAAATTGGTCGCCAGAGCGCCGGCCAGGGTGATCAACAACACCGTGAGCAGGACCCCCACGCCGGGAAAGTCGAGGAACTGCTTCAACGGGCCGATGTTGCGCAGGCTGTCGACCCAGTCCACCAGGCGGAAAAAGACGTAGATCGTCAGGCCCAAGGGCACGACGACCAAGAGGCCGCGCAGGAAGCAACGAGTCAGGTGGCCGAGCATTGGAATCGCCAGGGTAGCGTGTGGCGAGGCTCCAAGCACGGCGTCCGCACAGCGATCACGCTTGCCCTTCAGGGTAGGCCGTCCAGATTCGATAGACTGGCTGCATGTTCCTGGCGGCGCTCAACTCGGAGATCTTCAAGTACGTCGTCTTCGTTTGCGCGATCCCGCTGTGGTTGCCGTTCATCAAGGCGCTGCTCGCGGAAATGAACGACGCACTGGCGTCCGAGGGCGGACTGTTCGGCCGGACGCCGTCCTCGAAGGAACTCGCCTTCATCGAGCGCGACCCCAATCGCGCCAAGTCGCCGCTGGTCAGTCTCGAATCGGACCCTGACGACAAGTCCGTCGGGGAGCCGGCCGCTCGGCGACCGGCGCAGGGCGGAGTGCGTGGTCCGGCAGCCAAGTCGGCTCCGCGCGGCGGAACGCCCACCGGATTCGGCTTTTCGAAACCGCGCGGCGGGCGCGGATTTTCGCGCAAGGACCAGGGCAAGCGCTGAGACTTCGGACGGCGCCGCGCGGGTACGCCGCAAGCGAAGGTTGGACGGGGATCGCTCGACGCTGCAAGATCGTCGCGTCCCCTCTCCCCTCTGGAGCCCCCTTCCGTGAACCGTCGACAGTTCCTCGGAGCCATGACTTTGCCCGCCGTGCCCGCTCTCGCCCAACCGACCTTTGAGTTCGAGTGGTCCAAACCGGAGTCCTTGCTGCGCATGCTCGAAGCTTTCGCGAGCGTGCCGGACGGCGATCCGGCGAAGGACGCGCGCAACGAAGACCTGTGGCGCGAAGTGCAGCAGGCCTTCACCGGCGATCGCACGAAGATCAACTTGAACAACGGCGGCTGCTGCCCCTCGCCGCGCGTCGTGCAGGAGGCGATGGCGCGGCTGCTCGCGTTTTCCAATGAAATGCCGACGCACAATCTGTGGCAGATCCTCGAGCCGCAGCGCGAGCCATTGCGCCAGCGCATGGCGCGCCAATGGGCCTGCGATCCTGAAGAGCTCGCCTTCACGCGCAACACAAGCGAATCGCTGCAGACGCTGCAGTTCGGCATGAAACTCGAGCGCGGCGACGAAGTCATCACCACGACGCAGGACTATCCGCGCATGCTGACGGCCTTCGATCAGCGCCAGCGCCGCGACGGCATTGTCCCGATCACGATCAAGATTCCGGTGCCCTGCGAGGACGACGCCGAAATCGTGCGCCGTTTCGAGAGCGCGATCACGCCGCGCACACGCATGATCCTGATGTGCCACGCGATCAACCTGACCGGACAACTGTTGCCCGTGCGCGCGGTGGTGGCGATGGCGCGCAAACACGGCGTGCCGGTCATCGTCGACGGCGCGCACACGTTTGCACACCTCGATTTCACCTTTCCTGATCTGGACTGCGATTACTTCGGCACGAGTTTGCACAAGTGGCTGTTCGCGCCGCACGGAACCGGTCTCTTGTACGTGAAGAAGGACAAGATCGATTCGATCTGGCCCCTGTTTGCGGCGCCGGAGACGATGGACAAGAACATCCGCAAGTTCGAAGAAATCGGCACGCACCCGGCGGCGAACACGCTCGCGATCGGCGAGGCGCTGACTTTCCACCAGGGCATCGGGCCCAAGCGCAAGATGGAGCGGCTCTATTATTTGCGCGAAGTCTGGACCAGCCGCCTGGCGAAAAATCCGCGCGTCAGTTTCAACACAAGCCTCGACCGGCGTTACTCACTCGGCATCGCCAATGTGCACGTCGAGGGACTCGACACGGCGAAGTTGCAGGCGCACCTGTGGGCCAAGCATTTCATCTGGACCACGGTCATCGATCACCCAGAGTTCAACGGTCTGCGCATCACGCCCAGCGTGCAGACGACGTTGGAAGAACTCGATCGCTTCTGCGAAGCCATCGAGTCGGCGATCGCGAAGGGCCTGCCCGCGTGAGAATCTGGCCGGCCTTCGCGCTTGCGACTGCGGCGTTCGCCTGTGCAAGTCCGCGGCGCGCGGTGCACAGCGACCAAGCTCCCGCCCCGATCGGACCGTATTCGCAAGCCATCGCGCGCGGCGACTTCGTCTTCGTAAGCGGCCAGATCGGCCTCGACCCTGCGAGCGGTGAACTCGTCGCGGGCGGCATCGAAGCACAGACCGAACGCGCGCTCGCGAATTTGCGCGCGGTGCTCGCCGCCGAAAAACTCGGCTTCGACGATGTCGTGATGGTGCAGGTGTATCTGCTCGACCTCGCCGAATTCCAACAGTTCAACGCGATCTACGCCAAGGCTGTCGGCAAGTGCGCGCCCGCGCGAGCAACCGTGCAGGTGGCCGCCCTGCCCAAGGGCGCGCGCGTCGAAGTGCAGTGCGCGGCCATGCGCCCGTGACGGAATCGGGCCTGCGCGTCGGCTTCGACTACTGGCCCGCGGCGACCCACGCGCCGGGCATCGGCCGCTACCTGCGCGAATTGGTGCGCGCGCTGGGTGAGCTCGAGGATGGGCCGCGACTGGCGCTGCTCGATGTGGGCCCCGAGGGCGAGTTCATCCCCGAGGCCGCGCTGGGGCTTCCGCGCAGCGGCGAAAGACTGCTGCGGCGCAAGTGGCGCGCTCGGCGCGGCTGGCTTGGCTGGAGCGAGCGCCTGTTGAACCGGCGCGCGGAAAGTTGGCTCTCGGAAATAGACGTATTTCATCGCGCTTGGGGCCCCGGAGCGCCGAGCGCGCGCGCGCCGCAGGTGGTAGCGCTCGCCGAGTTGCCCAGCGCGGATTCCCAGTACGAAGTGAGCTTGCGCGAGGCGCTGCAACGCATGGCCGCGGTACTCGTGTTCAGCGCGCACGCAGACAGCGAGGTCCAGCGCCGTTTCAACCTGGCGCCGGAAAAAATCCAACGCGTGCCGGTAGGCTGCGATCACTGGCTGCGCGATCTGGGAGCGCGACCGAAGCCGCCCGAACGCGTGCGCCTCCTGGTGCTCGGAGCCGTGCGCGAGGGCCGCGGCCATGTCGAGATCTTGGACGCCTTTCAGCGCCTGCGCGGCCGCGGCTTCGACGCGGATCTGGTGTTTTGCGGCCGGCGCGGCGACGAAGCCGGGAGATTGGAGTCCGCGCTGCGCTCCTGCGCCTTCAAGCGCGACGTGCGCTGGATCGACGAGCCCGTGGAGAGCGAAATGCCCACACTCGTTGGGAGCGCCAGTGTGCTCGTGCACCTGACGCGCGAGGAGTGGACCGCGGTCACGCCGCTGGAGGCGATGTCGCTGGGTCTTGCTGTGCTGGCCAGCCGCAATCCCTGTTTCGTCGAAGCACTCGGGCCGAGTGCGGAATTCGTCGACGTCGAATCCGGCGCGCGGACGCCCGCGGAATTCGACGCGGCGCTCGAGCGGGCGATCCTGAGCGCCACAGGTCCCGAGGCGATCGATGGCCGTCGAGCACTCGCGCGCCCGTTCAGTTGGTCGGCGAATGCTCGCGCGACACTGGCCGTGTACGAAAGCGTGGCGCGCGAACGGCGCTCACAACGCTGACGTGTCGTAGGTCCGAAAAGCGAGCGCGACAGCGATGGCGATCGGAATCGCGATCAGCAAGAGCCGCGGCACGGATTTCCGAGCGATCGGCAGCATGGCGGCCAGCGGCGCGAGCGCGACGACGGCGAAGAGCCAATGCGAATACTTCGCCGAGGAAAACTCGAGGCTCGTGAACGCGAGCGTGCACAGCAGCACAGCCACCGGCGTAATCGCTCCAGCCATGCCGCTCGCGGACGGCCGAAGCCAACAGGCCACGATCAATGCGCCGAGGCCCGCGGCAATCGTGCCGCCGATCTGCGCCAGCTTGAGACTGTTGGCGAACAAGAGCATCGCCGCCGTGCCGGTGGCCATCATCCACAGCGCGCCCGCGCCCAGCACGGCTCCCAGGCGAGGAATCACGGCGTGCCACACGAAGAGCACCAGAAGAGGCGCGCCGAAGTAGAGCGCGCACTTATGGAAACTTAGGTCGCCGCCCTTGGGCCAAAGCACCTTGCGCAGCACGAGGTCGATCGCCACGCCCACCAAGGCGACGCGCAGGAGCCAGCGCACCGATGGCGTCGTGACGCTGCGCGCTTCGAGACCGGCCAGGGCGGCACAGGCCGGAAAAACCCAGATCATCCACAGCCAGGACTCGCGCGGCAAAAACTCCCAACCGAAGAGCAGGCCGAAACCGGCCATGGCCCCAAGGCTGATCGCGATCGCCACGGCGGACGCCGGCGCGTTGCTGTCGGCGCGCGACGCACTCGAGGCCAGGCCCCAGGCGATCAACAGGATGACGCCCACGAGCAGCGCTGGGGCGAGCACACCGATCAGGAGTTCGAAGGGGCTCATCGCAGCGCCTTATCGAAGCGCAGGGCGACTTGGCGCCGAGAGCCTCGGCGCCAAATCCCGTGCCTCGTCGCGACTACTTGCCCGCGCTGCACTCGAACCCGGCCATGACCGTGATCTCGTCCCCCAGCATGTCGAGCATGCCCTTCATGCCGAAGTCAGAACGCTTGATCTTGAAAGTCACGTCGAACCCAGCAATTTTCGTCCCCCTCATCTCGCCCATGCCGCCCAATTCGACTGCGGCGCTTATCGGTTGGGTGACGCCGTGCATGGTCATCTCGCCTTCGAGCTTCCAGCGCTTGTCGCCATCCTTCTTGATGACGGTCGAGGCAAAGGTGATCTCCGGAAACTCTTTCGCGTTGAAGAAGTCCGGACTCTTGAGGTGGTCGTTGCGCTTGCCGTCGTTGCTGTCGATGCTGTCGACGGGAATCGTCACTTCGACGGTGGAGTCGCCAGGCTTCTCCTCGTTCAGCACGATCGTGCCGGTCACTTTGTTGAAGCGGCCGTAGAAACTGGAGACGCCCATGTGCTTGACCTTGAACACGACCGAGGAGTGCACCGGGTCGATGTTCCAGGTCGCGGTGCCGGCCGAGGGCGGAGCCACCGAACTGGCGTTTGCGGCAACAAAAGCCAGCGGAATGGCGAGTGCGGCGCCGGCGAGGAGCAAATTGAGTTTCATGGTTTCGTGTTCCTGGAGTTGGGTTGTGGTCGGTTACTTCAGTTTGCTGACGGCGTCGACGACTGCCTTCATGTCGCGCGCTTCGCCGGTCTTTTCCTGAACCTGCGCAAACGCGACCTTGCCGTTCTTGTCGACGATCACGGTCGCGCGATGGCTGATGAAACCCGCAGGATGAACAAGGTCGTACTTCTTGGTTACATCGAGCAGCGGATCGGCCAAGAGGTCGTGCTTGAGGTTGTTCGCCTTCTTCCAGGCCTTGTGCGACCAGGTCGAGTCGCGCGAAATCCCGACGACCATCGCGCCGGGGATGTCGAAGGTCTTCTCACCGGAGATGTTGCAATTCTCCTTCTCGCAGGTCGGAGACCAATCGAGCGGGTACCACAGGAGCACGACGTTCTTGCCGCGCTGGTCGGAGAGTTTCCACTCCTTCTCGTCCTGGGTCTTGAGGGTGAAGTCCGGTGCCGTGTCGCCGACGTGAATAGCCATGATTTCTTCGGGGGGGGTTGAGGAAGGTGCGCAGCGCCGACGCGCGGCCGGCCTGCGAGATTCTAGGGGTCGCAACTGTAGAACTCGCGCTCGCCCGCTAGAAGCGAGTTTCCGCCGCGATCCGGTCGATTCCGGCGGCCAACACGAAATCGTTCATGGACAGGCCGCCGATCGAGTGCGTCGAGATCGAGACCTCGAGCCGGCCAAAGGCCAGTTCCATTTCCGGGTGATGGTCTTCGGCCTGCGCCAGGGCGCCGATCTGCGCGACAAGTTTCAGCAAGACTGGGTAGTCGCGCGACTCGAAGTGCCGCACAAGGCAAGGCCCCGCCGCGACTCGCCAATCAGGCTGCAGTTCAGCGCGCAGTTGCTCGAGCGCGGGTCCTAGGAGCGGCGCGCTGCCGCGAGGCAGGGGTCGGCAGTGTGGCTCTATGTGCGGAGGGTTCATGTTGAAGCTTGGCCTTATTCAGTCCTTGACCACGGGGCACAACCGATCGAGTTCGGCCATCAGCGGCCGATCGAGCCGCTCCTTGACCGCGAGCGCGCCGAGATTCTCATCAAGTTGTTCCTGGCGCGAAACTCCCAGAATCACCGAGCTGACGCGCGGATTCTTGAGGCACCAGGCGATCGCCAGTTGCGAAAGCGTGCAATTCAATTCCTTGGCGACCTTGGAAAGCGCGCGCACTTTCGCCAGCGCCGCGTCCGTGCGCGAGGCGCGCAGCCACTCGATCAGATCGAGGCGCGAGCCTTTCGGGATGCCGTTGTCGTACTTGCCGGTCAACAAGCCGGAGGCCAGCGGACTCCAAGTGGTGGTGCCCATGCCGTGGCGCTCGAAGACCGGCTCGTACTCGCGTTCCAGTCGATGGCGGTGCAGCAGGTTGTACTGCGGTTGCTCCATCGCCGGCGCCGCCACGTTGCACTCGCGCGCGATGCGCACGGCCTCGAGGATCTGCTCGGCCGACCACTCCGAAGTCCCCCAATAGAAGATCTTGCCCTGGCGCAGCAGCACGTCCATGGCGCGCACGGTCTCTTCGATCGGCGTGTTCGCGTCGGGCCGATGGCAGTAGAGCAGATCGACGTAATCGGTCCGCAGGCGGCCCAAAGAAGCGTTCGTGCCTTCGATGATGTGCTTCCAGGACAGCCCAAGATCGTTGGGACCGTTGCCGCCGTGGAAAATCTTGGTCGAGACGACCACATCGCTGCGGCGGAAGTCGCGCAGCACCTCGCCCATCAAGCTCTCCGCCGCGCCGGCCGCGTAACCCTCGGCGTTGTCGAAGAAATTGACGCCGGCATCGAAGGCCCGATGCATGATCGCGCGCGTCGAAGCAAAATCCGTCTGGCGGCCGAAGGTGATCCACGAGCCGAAGGAAAGCTCCGAGAGCTTCAGCCCGGACTTGCCCATGCGGTTGTATTGCATGCCGCTCAGTGTAGCGCGCTGAGGTCGGCATTCCCCGCCCGCCCCATCGCGCTGATGCAGCGCGCGCGTCGCAAGGTCATGATGGCTGCCCCATGGCCAGCTCCCGCATCCCCCCCATCGCCCTGACCATCGCCGGCTCGGACTCGAGCGGCGGAGCAGGAATCCAGGCCGACCTGAAAACGTTTGCTGCGCTCGAGGTTTACGGTGCGAGCGCGATCACCGCCTTGACCGCGCAAAATACCAAGGGCGTGTTCGGCATCCGCGATGTTCCGCCGGATTTCATCTGCGCGCAGATCGACGCGGTGTTCGACGACCTGAAGCCGCGCGCGACGAAGGTCGGCATGCTCTCGCGCGTCGAGACGATTCGCGCGGTCAGCGCCAGCCTGCGCCAACATCGCGCGAGCAACATCGTGCTCGACCCGGTCATGGTCGCCAAGGGCGGCAGCGCGCTGCTCGATCCTGCCGCGGTTGCCTGCCTGCGCGAGGAATTGATTCCGCTGGCGGATGTGTTGACGCCGAATCTTCCCGAGGCCGCGGTGCTGCTCGGTCTCGAACCCGTGGAAATTGCGAGTTCGCCCCAGGCGGCGTGCGAAAAACTATTGGCCCTCGGCGCGAAGAGCGTCGTGCTCAAGGGCGGCCACGCCGGCGGCCCGAACAGCGAAGATCTTTTCTTCGATGGAAAGCAATGGGAGCGCTTGCCCGCGCGCCGCATCCTGACCAACAACACGCACGGCACGGGCTGCACGTTTTCCGCGGCGATCGCGGCGGCCCTCGCTCACAAACTGACAGCGCTGGAAAGTGCGCGCGAGGCCAAGGCCTTCGTAACAGCCGCGATCGAAGCCGGTTCA
>JAYUUV010000078.1:0-10105 GCA_043754695.1 Planctomycetota bacterium | reverse complement strand
CGCCCTTCGAACTGTTCGAAGAGCTGGGCACGCGCGATTTCCCCATGCCGCGGGCGTGGAACATCGTTCCCGAGGAGTCACGCTTTCTCGGCGAGATTCCGCTCGGCGAAGAGTATCGCTATGTCCTGGAGCGCCGATTTGCGCCGAAGTATCCGGGAAACATGCTCGCTCGGCCGAGTCTTTTGTTGAATCGATTGGATCTGGATGAAGCGCGCAGTCGTGAGGCTGGTGTTTCCAGTGGCTTTGCTTCACGTCGAATGGGCGGAGGCGGTCGAGGGGGCGGCGGCGGAGGTTCGGCAGGGCGGTCGGGGGGGCCGGCAGGCGGCTATCGGGGATTGCCCACATTCCATCCCGGCCTCTTCGCCAACCTCGACTACTTCCCCGCAGCTTCGAACACTCTCGCCAATCTCGTCCCCGATGCCAGCGGGCTCGTGCGCGTTCCGCTGCGCGATCTCGGCGCCGGTTCATTGATTCACGTGCTCGCTCTCGACGACGAGCAGGCCGTCTATCGATCGATCGCGCGCCCCGAAACGCCGCTGATCCCGCGCGCGCGACATCTCGTCGCCGCCCTCGACGAAAAAGTGCATTCGATCGAGCAGCGCAAGATCGAACTCATCGCCGCGAAGGGCAAAGTCGTCATCGACGAAACACGCACGCCGAAATTCACGAAACTCGATTCGCTCGCGTCGATCCACCAACTGCTGCTTTCAATCACCAACAGCGCAGACCTCGCGCGCTTCGAATTCGTCGTGCGCTGGCCGGATCTCTCGCGCGCCGAAAAACTCGACCTCTATTCGCGCAACGCCTGCCACGAGCTGCACTTCTTCCTTTCTCAGAAGGACCCCGCCTTCTTCGCCGAAGTCATCAAGCCTTTTCTGCAGAACAAGCTCAACAAGACTTTCCTCGATCACTGGCTGCTCGGCGACGAGCTGCGCTCGTACCTCGAGCCGTGGGCTTTCCAGCGGCTCAACCTGATCGAAAAAATCCTCTTGGCGCGTAAGGTCGACCTGAGCGAGCGCGCGACCATCGTCCGACTCGTCAGCGAAGCGCACGCCATGCTGCCGCCGGACCGCGAAAATCTGCAGCGGCTGTTCGAACTCGCGCTTGGCAGCGATGCGCTGAACAGCGACAAGGCCGGAGCGCCGCCCATGTCGCCGGCACCCGCAAGGGATGCACCCTCCGCTGGACTCGACAAGCTCTCGGAGGCGGAGGTTGTGGACTCCGAGAAAGAGAACCTCGCCAAGAACAAGTTAGAAGACTTGGATCGTCGCAAGTCCGTCCGTCGCCTCTATCAGCCCGTCGATCCGACGCTGCGACTGATCGAGCACGACTATTGGTACCGACCGCCGTGGCCCGACAATCTTTTCGCCGACCTCGTCCCGGCCAACAACTTCTGGAGCGATTTCGCCCTCGCAGATCCGACGCAGCCCTTCGTGTCGACCGCGATCGCCGAAGCCAACGCCAGTTTCCTCGAGATGATGTTCGCGCTCTCGGTGCTCGATCTGCCTTTCAAAGCCGGCGCCCACGACATGAAACGCGAGGGCACGCTCACGACGCTCAGCGCCGCGACTCCGCTGCTCTTGGTGCGCAAAGAAACCGCGCCCGTCGCTGCATCGAGCGAGCCCGCGACCTTGCTGCTCGGTGAAAACTTCATTCGGCTAGACGAACGCAGCGAAGTCGTCGACAACGAGACGCGCGACCGCTTCGTCAAGGGCGAATTCCAGAGCGACACGGCCTATTCCTGTCAGGTCGTGGTCACGAACCCGACCTCGAGTCCGCGCGCCGTTGAACTCTTGCTGCAGATTCCCGCCGGCGCCGTGCCGATTCAAAAGGGTTTTTGGACACGCGGCACGAGCGTCGAACTCAATCCCTATTCGACCCGAGCCCTCGAATACGCCTTCTATTTTCCGAAGAGCGGCGACTTTGCGCACTACCCCGTGCACGCTTCGGAAAAGGAAAAACTGGCCGGCTCGGCCGTGTCGCGCACGTTGCACGTCGTCGACACGCTGACCAAAGTCGACACGACGACCTGGGAGCACGTCGCGCGCCGCGGCAGCACGGCCGAAGTCTTCGCGCATCTCGACAGCGCCAACGTCCAACGCCTCGACCTCGGCCGGATCGCCTGGCGCCTGAGCAACCGCGAATTCTTCGCCGGCCTGATCGCTCGTTTGCGCGCGCGCCACATCTTTGACGACAAGGTCTGGTCTTACGGCATCTTCCACGGCGACCAACGTGTCGTTCGCGAGTACCTCGAACGCCAGGACGAGTTCGTCGCGCGCTGCGGCTCTTACTTGGACTCGCCGCTGCTCCGCATCGACCCATTCGCGCGCAACACGTATTTCCATTTGGAACTCGATCCGCTGATCCATCCGCGTGCCCATCACCGCGGTGCCCTGAACCTCGATTCGAGTCCCGACCTGAAGTCGCAGTACACGGCCTTCCTCGACGTGCTCGGCCACAAGCGCGAGCTCGACGCCGAGGACTGGGCCATGGAGACCTATTACCTGATGCTGCAGGACCGCGTCGACGACGCGCTCGCGGTCTTCGCCAAGATCGATCGTGCAGGCCTCGATTCGAAGTTGCAGTACGACTACCTCGGCGCCTACTTGAGCTTCTTCACCGGCGACGTGCTGCGCGCGCGCACGCTGGCGGAGCCCTATCGCGAGCATCCTGTCGCGGCATGGCGCGAGCGGTTCGTCGGTGTCTTGAATCAGCTCGATGAATCCACGGGCAAACGTCCGGCCACGCAGGGCCCGCAATCGCAGGATCAACTGGCCGCGACCGAGCCCGCGCTCGAACTTGCCGGCGAAGGTCGCGCGCTCGCGCTGCGCTATCGCAATCTTGCGCAGTGCGAAGTCCGCTTCTACCCGCTCGACGTCGAGGTCGCGTTCTCCGCGCGGCCTTTCGCGCCCGCCGAGGGGCAGGCCGCGGCCTTCGTGCAGCCGCTGCTCGTGAGCGCGCTCGCTTTGCCAGCGGACAAGGCCGAACTCGCCCTCGAATTGCCCGCGCAGTTCAGCACTTCCAATGTGTTGGTCGAAGTTCGCGCCGGAGGCCTGACGCGCTCGCGCACGCTGTTCGCCAACGCGCTGGACGTGCGTTTCCTCGAAAGTTACGGCCAGGTCGCCGTCGCCAATCCGAAGGGTGGCGCGCCGATCGCGAAGGTCTACGTCAAGTGTTTCGCGCGCCTGCCCGACGGCAGCGTGCGATTCCACAAAGATGGTTACACCGACCTGCGCGGTCGCTTCGATTACGCGTCGGTCTCCGACGATCCCGACCTCGGGGCGAATCGCTACGCCGTGCTCGTGCTCAGCGACGAACTCGGCGCCGACATTCGCGAGCTTGCGCCGCCGGCGCGCTGACTCCACGCAGCAGCCCGCCCCGCGTGCTGGCAGAATTCGCGATTCATTTGCACCCTGAACGGCCCGCACTCCGTTGGATGCTGCAGCGTGGAACCCATGAGCAGTCGAGATGCCCTGGCCGGTGAAGGCTGGCTGAAGCACGCGGCTGCGCTGCGAGCCCTGGCGGCGGCTCTCACCGGCGACGGCAGCGAAGCCGAGGACCTCGTCCACGAGACCTGGCTGCGGGCAACGCGCCAAGCCGAGTCGGCGGACCGTCCGCGAGCCTGGTGGTCGACGATTCTTCGCAATCTGGTGCGCGACCGCGTTCGCGAGCAAACGCGGCGCGCGAGCCGAGAACGCGAAGTCGCGCGCGACGAACGCGTACCGAGCGAAGTCGAAATGCTCGAGCGGCTCGAGATCGCGCAGCGCGTTGCGGCGGAAGTCGCGCGCCTCGACGAACCCTATCGCACGGCGATTCACTTGCGCTACTTCGAAGGCCTTAGCGTCGAGGAGATCTCGCAGCGCTTGCATTCACCGCTCGAAACAACTCGCGCGCGACTGCGCCGCGGATTGGAGCAGCTGCGCGAGCGCATGGATCGCGCCTGCGGCGGCGATCGCAGTCTGTGGAGCGTCGCGCTTGGCGCGATCGCGTTGAAGGCAGAGCCCGCCGGCCTTGCAACGACCGGAATGTCCCTTGCTTCTGTTGGAGTGATCGCGATGAGTGCGAAATTGTTCCTTGGACTTGGCGCGCTCGTCGTGCTCGGAGTCGGCGTGTACTTCATGAGACCGCGAGCCGAGACTACTTCCGCGTTAGCACACGGCGCGCCTGTCGAATCTGCGGCCCCGGCCGTCGTCATCGCCGAGCAATCTCAGCGCACCACCCCTGTGGATCGCTCACCGTCCGAGCGCGAGCCGATCGCAGTGCCCGCCGCCGTCACAACCGTGGACCCCGACCGCGGCACGATCGTCGTTCTCGACGAGGGCGGCGTCGAGCATCCGAGCGAGTCCGGATCGTTCTCGATCGTGATCACGAAGCCGCGCCAGGAGACTCTGAAGATCATGGTCAAGGAGGGCGTGTGGTCGCAGCACTTGCCCGAAGGCGCGACCTACATCGTCGGTGGAATCGTCCTCGGCGAACGACCCGCGATCGCCTTGCCCAATTCGGGTCCATTCGTCGAAGGACCGGACTCCCGGACGCTGCGTTGCGAGTGGGCGAGCGTCGCGCGCCTGCACGTCGTCGATGCGAACAGCGGTGCGGAGCTGGACGGGATTCGTCTCTACACCGTGCAGCAGTTCGACGCGATAGGCATTGACGTCAATCTGCGGCGGCCGGATCGTGGACTTGTTGGCGAGGATCTGTTCTCACCGATCGATGTGCGCTACGACTCCGACGCGCACTCCGATCCGCCAACCCATCTCGTGGGTCGCAGCGGTTACGTCTGGGGCAAGATTCAGATCGATCCGCGCGCAGGAGGCGACTTCGTATTGAAGCTCCAGCCTGGCGGAAGTCTGCACGCGACCTTCGAAGGTGCATCTCGGGCCTCGAGGCTTCGCATTCGTCTCTACCAGTCGTCGACGCCCGACTTGAAGTCGATCGCGGAGTGGGGCGGGGATCAATTGCAGCGCGGGCCTCCGCTCGCGCTCGATCTCGACTGTCTGCCCGCCGGCGAATATGTGCTGCGCGCGGAAGTCGGGAAGTCGGAGGATCCGAAGATCCTGGCCCAGCAAGCGTTCGCCGTCGCGGTCGGAGCGCAGGCCAACATCGCTCTTTTGGTTCCGGCTTTGCCCAAGCCGGAGAAGTACGAGGTCGAGTTCACGCTCAAGATGGATCCAAGTTGGAGTCATGAGAAGTTCGACCTCTTGGTGGATTCACAGGAGTTTTCGAAGGGGTCTACGACGCCTTTCGAATGGATCATGGCATCGAAATGGACTCGTTTGGAAGCGGGGGTCTGGAAGGCGAAACCGGTTCTGCTCGAAGCAGGCCACTACACGTGCACGATCGACGAACTCTATTTCGGAGCTGACCTTCAAGTGGGGGGCGATCCGCACCAGCAAGTTCTGCTCGAGATTCCGGCGCAAGTTCAAGTCATCGTGCACGCAGTCGACGTCGAGTCCGGCGAACCCGTTGAAGGAGCGATTTACCTGTGCGCATGGAAGGCTCCCCAGGGTGAGCAGTTCTTTGGAGGTCACAATGGCCTAAGCGAAACCTCGATGGGCCAGGTGAAATTGTTTGCGCCCTTGGGTCAAGTCCGACTAGAGGCCTTCACGCCTGAGTACTTCATGTGGAAGGAGCAGATCCTTGACCTTGGGCCAGGCCGCAATGAAATCACGCTGAAACTGCAACGCAACTTGCGACTCGAAATTGTGCTTCGCGAGGGTGAAAAAGTCGTCCCATGGGGAATGTCAGCAATGAATGGCGTCAAGTGCGAAGCGGTGAATCGACGGGACCTGGGCGGTGGAATAAGAGGCGGCTCCGGCCGACTGACCTGCTTCGTCCGCGAGCCCGGTCTCTACCGCATCACGATCCCTAAGCTGCCGGGTTATCAGCCGATCGAGCCCTTCGAAGTTTCGCTCGAAGAGCGCAAATTGATCGAGCGAATCATTCCGGTCGTGCGCGAATAGGATCGAACGACGCGAAGATCGCCGCAGGAAAAGACCGCGACTCTGACGCTCGCTTCGCTACGCTCGCACGCTCCCGATGCCGAGCGAATCACGCCCCGCCCGTCCGTGGACCTTCGTCCCCGGACTCTACATCCTGCAGGGCATGCCCTATTTCGTTGTGCAAGCTGCGTCGAACACCTTCCTGACGGCGATGGGCGCGCCGCCTTCGGTCGTCGGCCATTGGAGCAGCGACTTGACGCTGCCGTGGATGTTCAAGCCCTTGTGGAGTCCGCTGGTCGACATCTTCGGCACGAAGCGGCGCTGGCTCGTCGCGGCTTCGTTCGCGGTGATCCTGGCGATGTTCGCAGTCGCATGGGGAACCGGGTGCGAGGCCTACCTCGAGTGGACCGTGGCCGCATGTCTCCTGCTCGCGTTCGCCTCAGCGACCTACGACATCGCTTGCGACGGCTACTACATCCTCGCGCTCGACAAATGCAGCCAGGAAGCCTTCGTCGGCGTGCGCAACGCGTGTTATCGACTCGGCCGCATTCTCGTGACCGGCGGAGTCGTCGCCCTCGCTGGTGAATTGCAGCACGCTCGCGGCGAAAACGTTTTGGCGCACGGATTGTCACGCGGCGAAGCCTGGGGCGTCGCATTCGCGATTGGCGCAGCAGTCTATGCAGCGGGTGCTGTCGCGATCGCACTCCTTGCGCCACGTCCCGCAGCCGACGGCTCCGTGCGCGAGAAAGGCGCGCGAATTCCGCTCGGGGCAATGCTGCGCGAGTACGCGGATCGCCCTCGTTTCGCGGCAATTCTGGCCTTTCTGCTGCTCTATCGTTTCGCCGAGTCGATGCTGACGCCGATGATCAGCCCGTTCCTGCTGCGCGCGCGCGACGCAGGCGGACTTGCGCTCACCGAGACAGACGTCGGGCTGGGTTACGGCACGATCGGCGTCGTCGCGCTGCTCGTCGGCGGCATCAGCGGCGGCTGGCTGATTTCGCGCCTGGGTCTCGCGCGCATGTTGTGGCCCATGGCGCTGGCGATGCACGCGCCGAATCTCCTCTACGCTTGGGCCGCGCATTCCCAACCGGGGGCGTGGATCGCGTCGTGCGTGATCGGTGTCGAGCAGCTCGGCTACGGCTTCGGCTTTTCGGCCTACATGGTCTTCTTGCTGCAGCTCGCGCGCTCGTCGCGTTTCGCCACGACGCACTACGCGATTTCGACCGGCATTATGGGCCTTTCGGCCTGGCTCGCGAGTCGCTGGAGCGGCGACATCGTCGAAGCGATTGGCTTCGAGCGTTTCTTCTGGCTGGTCAGCGCGCTCGGTCTCGCGGGATTGGCGACCTTGCTCTTCGTCCCGCGACTCGAAGACAAAGCCGCGGCTCCGGCGGCCACGTAGGACCACGGGAGCCGCGGCTTTCGCGGACTACTTGCCTTCGCCCTTCTTCGGTTCTTCCGCAGGCTTCGCCGGAACGGGTGCGGCCGCAGGCTTCACGACGATCCATGTCTGTTCGATGAACAGCGGTTCCGTCGGCGGTAGCGGGTCGCGCGCCGAGCCGCAGGCCTCGAGCGCTTTCACCGCCTCCATTCCGCCGGTCACTTCGCCGAAGATCGTGTGCTTGCCGTCGAGACCTTGTGTGGGAACGAAGGTCAGGAAGAATTGCGAACCATCGGTTCCCGGTCCGGCGTTGGCCATCGAGAGGCGGCCAGGCTTGTCATGGGAAACTTTCGGATCGAATTCGCCCGCGAACTTGTAGCCGGGCCCGCCGGAGCCGGTGCCCAGCGGGCAACCGCCCTGGGCCATGAATCCCTTCAGCACGCGATGGAACTTGAGGCCGTCGTAGAACCCAAGGCGCGCCAGATAGAGCGTGTTCGAAACGTGCATCGGCGCCGTGTCGGCCAGCAGTTGAATCGTGATTTCACCCTTGTTGGTCTTCATGTGCCACTCGTACACCATGCCCTTCTCGAACGTCAGCTTCGGCGGCATGGGCAGCGACGTGCGCCAGTTCTCTGGCTTCGACGAAACCTTGGTCGTGATGAACTTGTCGATTGCGACGACCGCCGCATCCTTCGCAGTGGCCGCGTCGTCCTTGGGACGTTCCGCGGGCTTCGGTTTGGCAACCGGTTCAGCGGGCTTGGGCGTCGGTGCCGGATCGGGCTTCTTGGCCGGATCCTGGGCGAAACCGGTGAGGGTCAAAGCGATGCAAAGCGGGAGCAGTAGCGTGGTCTTCTTCATGGGAGTCATTGCGCCACGATCGTGGACTTGGGTGTGGGCGGCGAAGGTGCTCGTCCTCATGCTTGCCAAAGGACCGGAACTCTGCCTGGATCGCCGCCCCGTCACGGTAGCGTGGCGCCCAGGCTTCTGAAAGTGCGCACCCCTCCGCCCCGCGCGGGCCGACTTCCCGCATCGCGGAACAGGTTTCGTACATATTCAATAGAGTGGGGGCGCCGCCCTCCTATGACTTCACCCCGTTCCCAATTCGATCTCCTGCTCCCGGCCGTCGATTCAGTCGCCGCGGATCTCGCGCAGGACCTGCTGAAATCCGAGGGCATCCCGAGCACGCTGCTCGGCCCCGACTTCGACGTCGCCGAACTTGGGCTCTCGATTCATCGCGCCCTCCGTCGCCAGGACCTCTTCGTGCCGCTCGGAGCGCATGACGCCGCGCGCAAAGTTCTCGTCGAAGCCTGGGGCGAAGCCGCCGTCAGCGCGCACGAACGTGGCGATGCTCCCGGAGAATCCGTGCCGGAGAACGACGGGGCCGAGTGACGCGCGCGGATCAAGAGGGAACGATGTCAAGGCCCCTATGACGTCACGCGTTCAGCTGGAAATTCTCTTCGCGGCCTTGCTGCTCGTGGGCAGCGCGTGCCGAACCGAGTTCAGTGTTCCAACGCCGACGGCGACGCCCGCACAAACCTACGAGCCAGCCGCCGAACTGTTCCTTCCGCACCAGACGTTCACACTGCAGTCGCGCGTGCTCGGCGAAACTCGGCGCATCAACCTCTACACACCTCCGGGCTACGAAGCGGCGGGGGACAAGCGTTATCCGCTGCTGTACATGCCCGACGGCGGATTGGCGGAAGATTTTCCGCACGTGATCCTCACGGTCGACGAAGCGATCCGTGCCGGCGAGTTGCGTCCGCTGATCGTGATCGGAATCGAGAACACCGAGCGCCGTCGCGACATGAGCGGCCCGACCGAAGTCGAATCGGATCGAAGGATCGCGCCGCGCGTCGGCGGTTCGGCGAACTTTCGCGCGTTCATCCGCGATGAACTGATGCCGGCCGTTCGCGAGCGTGTGCGCGGAAATGGCGAGACCGGAATCATGGGTGAGTCGCTCGCGGGCTTGTTCGTCGTCGAGACTTTCTTGCTCGAGCCTGGGCTCTTCGATCACTACATCGCGATGAGCCCGTCCTTGTGGTGGAACCACCAAGCGCTCTTGCGCAGTGCTGCGGCGAAGCTGCGCGCGATGCCCGCCCGGCCCAAGACGTTCTATCTCACCGTGGCCGGCGACGACGAAATCGACAACGCGGTCGCGACGCTGGCGAGTACGTTGCGCGTGGCGGCCCCGGCGACGTTGACCTGGTGGTTCGAGCCAATGCCCGGCGAGTTTCACCGCACGATTTACCGCGCGTCCTCGCCGAATGCGTTGCGCAAGACGTTTCCGCCTGTTGGAGCGGATCAACTGATGCGTTGAGTGCGGCTGACGTGCATCGACGATGGGCGGCGCGCTAGGGTCAAAGGCCCTTCGCGGGCGCGCGAACTTGCCTCCATGATCGCGCACGCGAGTTGAACGCGCGCAACTTCAGCGTCCTGCTCCGTCCATCCCAGCTTCGAGCTGCAGGGCCGTGCTCGCCCTTGCGATCTGCATAAGCAGCGCTTCTGTGTTCGATCAACAGGGTTGTGACCGCGGCCTGCTCCGATTCCGGCATCCTTGTCATTCACACTCCCAGCGAGTCCTGCTCCGAAGAGGTCACGAGGACGCCCGCATCGCAACGCTTTCAGCGTCCGCAATGGCCGGCATCCAATGGATTTCTTCGAGCAAGCTGGACCGAAACACCCCCGCGCCTCGAACACGCGCCCGGCTTGCCCACCAGCAAGCGAGGATGCAACGAACCCATGAAACCCGAAAAGAAAACCCTGGTCGTACCCGCGCTCCTGATCACAG
>JAYUUV010000077.1:0-8487 GCA_043754695.1 Planctomycetota bacterium | reverse complement strand
CCTGGCAGCGTACTGTCCGATTCGCATGAAGATCAGTCTGCCCACACTGCAAGGTCGTTTTCTCAGGCGTTACAAGCGTTTCTTCGCCGACGTCGAACTCGACGACGGGACGCTGATCACGGCCCATTGCCCCAATACGGGTTCGATGCTGGGTTGCCTCGAACCGGGCGCGCGAGCCGTGCTGCGCGACAGTCAAAACCTGGAGCGCAAATTGCGCTACGTGCTGCAGGCCCTGAAAGTCGGCTCGGTCTGGGTCAACGTCGACACCAGCTTGCCGAATGCGCTCGTACACGAAGAAGCGGCAGCTGGGAAGATTCCCGAACTGGCCGGCTACACGCTCGCGCGCCGCGAGGTGAAGTACGGCGATAACAGCCGCATCGATGTGCTGCTCGAGCGCGAGGACGGCGCGCGCTGCTACGTCGAGGTCAAGAACACGACTCTGGCGCGCGGCCGAGTCGCGCTGTTCCCCGACGCGGTCACCGAGCGCGGCTTGAAGCACCTGGGCGAACTTTCGAAGATCGCCAGGCTGCCCAATCACCGCGCCGTGCAATTCTTCTTCGTCAGCCGCGCCGATGTCGATGCCTTCGCGCCGGCCGAGGACATCGACCCCGCCTACGCGCGCGGCCTGCGCGAGGCGGCCGCCGCCGGCGTCGAGATCATGGCCTGGAGCGCGCGCGTCCGGCCGAATAGCCTCTGCTTGGACCGGCGACTCGAGTTGAAGCTCCGCGCAGATGCGCAAATGTGACCTGGCCGGCTTGGCGGTACTAGAACAACGCTTGACCCTCCCTCCTTATATGGTTGATGTCCCGGCATGAAGATCCTGTCCCTGCGGCCCCTGGCGGTCACCCTGCTCGCTGCGAGCCTCGCCCTCTTGGCCTGCGCGGTCAGCAACACCGAGCCCGGCAAGGCGGCGCCTTCCGACGGTTCAGAGTTCTTCCTGGCCGCGCCGGCCGGCGCGCCCTCCGACCTCGCCGCGCGCAGCGCGCACCTCGACCTGGTTTCGCGCGCTTCCTACTGCGCGACCTGTCACCCTGAGGCCACGGCCGAGAGTCTCCAGAACACCCACGGTCGCGCCTTCAGCGACGAAGAAGTTCGTCTGGCCACCGCGCGCTTTTCGATCGAAGGCTGCATCGCCTGTCACACGCCGCGGCCGATCTTCGAAACCGGCATCGGCATGAACCCCAAGAAGCGCTTGGCGCACCTCGAGGAGGGCAACGATTGCTTCTCGTGCCACGCGCGCAAGGGTTTTGACTTTTCGACCTTCGTCGGCAGCGCGAAGGAATGCAAGTCGGCCTTCGACGAGCGCGTCGGCACGGTCGAGGCTTGCGCGTCGTGCCACAAGAATCACGGCACGCCCTATCAATGGGAGAACGCGAAACACGGCAAGCTCGAAGGCAACGTCTGCATCGACTGCCACATGCCCAAGGTCGTGCGACCGGTCGCCGTCGGCGAGGCGCCGCGCGAAACGCGTCGCCACACGTTCTTCGGCAGCCGCTCGGAGTCGCAATTGCGCAAGGCCTACGCCTATCGCACGCGCATCGAAGGCAACGAAGTCGTCGTCACGATCGAGAACAAGGGCGCGGGCCACAACTTCCCCACCGAGCTCAAGCAGCGCGCCGTCGAATCGGTCGTGATCGTGCGCGACCTCGAAGGCAATGAAGTTTCGAATTCGCGCGTCATTCACCGCGATCCGTACAAGCGCCCGTACGGATTGATGCTGCTGGTCAACACGCAGATTCCCTCAGGCGAATCGCGCGAGTATCGCGTGCCGCTGACAATCGCGGCCGGGACGATCGAGACCGCGCTTTACTACAAGCTGTATTACCCGATCGAAGATCAGCATCCGACTCTGTCGCGTCGTCTGGAAACGCGCGTGATCCCGTTCAGCGGCATCACGCCCTCGACGAAGAAGATCGAGAGCGCGCCGGAACTGGACGCGAATCTGCCCGAGGCCTTGCCGGCCGAAGCTGCGAGTCCCGGCAACCTGGCTGATTTCGCGCGACCGAAGATCGGCAAGACCGACGTCGAGATTCCCGATGGCACGCACGAAGGTGACATCGTCAAGCTGATCGCGCTGTTCCAATTCCCGGTCGGCGAAGCGAATCGCAAGGCGCAAGATGTCCTGGTTTCGCTGGGAGCCAAGGCCGCGCCCGATCTCGTCAAGGCGCTCGGCTCGTGGGACAGCAAGACCTTCGCGCAAGCCAAGGGCGTGCTCGGCCGCATGGGCGATGTCGGACGCAAGGCCGTCGTCGACGCGGTCGCTCACCCGGAACTGTATGTGCAGTTGCACGCGATGGAAGCGCTGTCGAAATTCGGCGACCTCGGGCCCGATCGCGCCAGCGCCATCGAGAACCTGAAGCGTGGCTTGAAATCGCAGGACGCGTTAGTCCGCGCCGGTGCAGCGCAAGCACTGGGCAATTTGAAAGTCGCGGACGCCGCGCCGCTGTTGCGCCCGTTGCTCGACGAACTCGACTGGGACGTCGTCGCCTGCACCGCGCGCGCGCTCGGCGCCATGGGCGACAAATCGGCGCTGCCGCAGTTGCACAGCACCTTCGATCGCGTGCGCATCAGCCCTGAAACCGGGCGCGACGTGGCTTGGGCCTTGGGCGCGCTGGGCGATGCCTATGGGATCTCGTTCTTGCTCGACGGTCTCGACCATCGCGACGATCTGGTGCGCGAATCGTTCTTCGAGAACTTCCTCGATCTGACCGGCGCGAGCCGCGGTTATACGCCGATGCTGCCCGCCGAGGATCGCCTGCTGGCGCTGGCGAATTTGCGCAACTGGTGGACCAGCGAGGGCGGATCCAAGAGTTTGCGCGCGCCGCGTTCGCTTTCGATTCCGGGCAAATTGCGCGCGGAAGTCGAGAAGCTCGCCAAGGAGATCGGCGGCGACGACATGCACGCAAGCAGCCCGGCCCAGGACGAGGTGATCGTCGCGCGCCTCAAGGAAATCGGCGCGGCGGCGACGCCGATGTTGATCGACGGACTCAAGTGGCCGTCTGGTTTCAGCGACAAGCGCGCCGGATTGCTGCGCGCGCTCGCCGCGTCGCCGGATCCCGATGCACTGGCCGCTTTGATCGACGCTTCGCGCGATCAGGTCACGGCCGTCGCGCTGTGGGCGATCGAAGGACTCTCCGCGCTGCGCGATCCCGCAGGTGTCGAAGCGGCGCGCCAGTTCGCGCAGCGTTTCGAAGGCCTGGCGCTGAATCAGCGGATTCCCGCCGGTCTTGGCAGTGCCGACAGTGTGCGCGCCCTCGTCGCGCGCGCCCGTGCGCGCATGGGTGACGCCGAAGGTGGCGAGGAATTGCTCGGACTCTTGTGGAGCAGCGATCCCGCGGCGCGCGCGAGCGCCGAAGCTACCTTGGCCGAGGTCTACGGAACGGAGCAGCCGAAAGAGGCGCCGATTGCCGTCAATGCAAGGCTCGCGCTCGCGGGCTTGCCCGACGCGCGCGCGCGCGAACTCGACGCGCTGCAGAGCGCCTGGGAAACCCAGGTGTCCGCAGCCGAAAAACTTGGCGCCCAGGCGAAGTCGACGCCGGATCGACTTGCCGCGCTCGCATCGTACGATCGCGCCGAAGCGCTGCTCGCACCCTACGCCGCGCTCAACCCGCGCGCTTGGGCCCAGGACTTCGAGCGCACGCACCAAGGTTCCGACGATGTCGCGGGCGTGCTGGCGAAAGACGCGGCGTGGATCGATTCGAATCCCTGGTGGAACCTGCTCTCGCCCACGGAACGCAGAGGCTGGAATTTGTCAGCGCTCGGATCGGCACATGCAAAGTTCGACGCGAACGGATTGTCGCTCGAGTTCGCGCCCGATGCATCCATGCCCGCCGATTGGGACGCCACGTTCACGATGGTCTTTGGCGCGCGCGAAGCATGGAGAGATTACGAAGTCGAAATGGAAGTGACGATCGATTCCGGCGTGCTGGTGCTGATCGATCGCTGCGATGCATCAGGCAACGGCAGCGAGAGCACACAGATCTGCTCGACCGGAAAGTCTGGTCTGCTCATTGAAGCCACAGGAGCTGTCGAACCCGGCAAGTCCGTGCTGCTGCGCCAACGGGTCATGGGCGGAAGCGTGGTCCGCCACACCGAACGCGGTATCGAAGGCGCCGCCATCACGACCGAAATCCCACCCCAGGTGCGCATCGGCGGCATCGGCCTCACGATCCCCGCCAGAACCAAGCTGCTCATCACATCGCTGCGCGTCCGACCGCTGCGCGTCGACGCGGTCGCGCTGGGCAAGTAGCTCCGCACGGCTTCACCTAAATCCCGGATCGCCAGCCAACGCTCACTTCGGCAGTGTGTACCGGTGCACCACGGGTGACACGGACTCGAGCGCCCAAAGCTCCGACTCGTCGGGCGAGAGCCCTATCGCCCACGAGCCCTTGGCCTGCTTCGCGTCAGCTGCATCGAACCTCGCGAACTTGCCTTCACGGATCGAAACTACAAACGCCGAAGGACCGTACCCGCTGATCACGGCCCAGCGCTTCCCGACCTGTAAGTGGCTCCAGAAAGTTACGTTCGCCCCGGGCAATTCCATCAGTCGTTGTGGCTCGCCTTTCGCACCGTAGAAACACAGCCGCCCGCCTTCCCCGCCGAAGATCTCGCTCGAGCCGTCGAGCACCACCACCGATCCGTCGGCTGCGCAGGCCACCGCGTTCAGGCGCTCGAAGAAGCCTCCGTCAGGGCGCCGGACCGTATCGAATGCGAGCTTCCCTTGCGCATCGAATCGGCGCAGGTGGATGCTGTCGTCCTTGTCTTCACCGCCGACCCAACGCTCCTTCGTGCGCCCGTTGAAGGCCACGCGCGTTCCGCCCAGTTCGACGCGACCGATGCGCTTGCTGTCCGATCCGAAAGCCAGATAACTGTCATAGTTGTCGTTTGGCCGCACGTAGGTCGTCCCTTCCAGCCCCCCCACGACGGCATCGATCGAGTACTCGCCGTCGAAGTCGGTCGCCTCGGGGACGCAAACGCCGGCGCGCTTCCCATCGGCCGCGAACAAGTGCACTGCGTGAGTCTGCCGGTCAGCGAGCGCGAATCGGCCCGTGCCATCGAAAAACAATTCTCCGACTTCGGCAAGCCGCAATGGATCTGGCGGCGCCCCGAAGCGTTCTCGCACGATTCCTCCGGCGTCGCATTCGAGCAGATTCCGGCCATCGTGGCCCCACAAGTTGCCTGAAGCATCGACCTGCGATGCCTTGCCAACTTTTACGCTTCCGTTCTCACGCTTGGGCACGATCGTGGCAAGGAGCGAGCCCTGCCTCGAGAAGCGCAGCCACTTCGCAGGCTCTTGGAAATCGAAGATGAGGATCGACCCGTCGGGCGCGAGAATCAGATTGGTGAGGTAGCAGAAATCGTGCTCCCACGATTCTCTCAGTTCGAGCACCTTCACGAACTTGCCCTTGGCGTCGAAAAACTGCACCAGCTCGTCGGAGTGATCGAGCACGAGGACTGAACCATCCGAATCGATGGCGATGTCCTCCGGCGAACTCAGTGCCGATCGTGCGTCGGCCTGTCCGTAGCCGTCCTCGAGGCTACTCCATAGCGTCGATCCATCGGGCGCGCAGCGCCGCAACTCAGCGCGGCTCGTGTACTCGAGCTCGTGGTCGCCGAGCACAAGGAAACCGCCGTCTGGAGTTCCTTGGATCTCGTCGATCTCGGGGCCGTCGAAGGCGACGAGTTCCTGCGCAGCTCCGCTTTCTCCTCGGATTCGCCAGGCCCGCGACTGCACGTCCCCGCCCTCCCACGGCGAAAGGGTCAACAGCCAATCACCGCCCGCGAGCGAGCCCCACTTGCGTGAATCCTTGCTGTCCGGCTCGATCGGGGCGACAGCCACTTGTCGCAGGACGGCGCCCGAGCTGTCGAGCGTGACCAGCGTTACGGCGCCAGGAGTCTCTTCGCCGCGTACGAAGGTGGTGTTGCCCGCGGCGTCCCTCTGAAAGCATTCGATGTCGCGCACCGGACCTGTGACTTTCTGAACTGCTAGGTCGAGGGCGAGATTGCCCGCAAGCGGCAGCGCAAGCTTGGGGATCTCAGGCGTTTTTTCCGCAGGCTCGGCCGCATATGGCTCGCGCGAAAGTTCGCGCACGCCCCAGCCTCTGTCTGCTTTCGAATCGCGCACGACTTCATAGCTGACGCGCACTGACTTCGCGACGTGGCGTAACTCGAACCGATGATCGACCTGCGTGTCGAGAATGCAGCCGCTATCGCGCATCTCACGGAAGAGCGCCCAATGGGCCTGGTCGTCAGGGGTCTCGAGGTCGCCCGGCAGTGGCAGCGACCAAACGAGCTTCCAAGACGCATCGTAGATCGCGAACTCGTTGCCAGGACCGTCTCCCGAAACGCCGAAACGACCGGAGCGGTACCACTGTGCAAGGATCAGCGGTGTTCCGCGGATCGATGCGATGCCAAAAGTCCACGAGAGGCTATCAGGTGATTCGTGCGCTTCCGCAGGATGCACGACATCGAGTTTCTTGGGCGGCGCCAATTGGTAGACACACCAAGTCTCGGCGCGCTGCCCAACCTCCAGATCGGCTATGTCGAGTACGGCCAGGCCCCGCTCTTGCTGCAGGACGATGCGCTGCCCGATGGGCTCCGCAGGTCCGTCGGAACCGCTGCACCCTCGACGCGGGATTTCGTCGAGCAACTTGGACTCACCGTCAGGCTTGAGAACAGCGACGAACAGTGCGCCTGCACTCGAATGATGCCCAGCGGTATAACCGAACCCCACGCTGACCCCGGTATCATCGATCACCGCCTCGTGAAATGTGAATGCCTTCTCGCCGGTCCACTGCACCTTGCCCTGTTTCGAAATCGACATCGTCGACTTCCCTGCGCCGTCGCGCGCGCTCGGATCGACAAACAGCCTCCATTCGCCGGAATGCGAGACGTACGTATGCGGCTGGAGCGCGGCGTTGCTCTCAAGGTACTGCGGGACGGCCAAGAACAGAACTGCAAGCATGAACATGATCTTCTCCGAGCCGGACTAGCGCTTGCGAGCGCGCGAGTTACGACGGCGTCATGGTGCTAGCATGCCCTAGACGTGACTCTTCGACTGCTCCAATCCGTTCCATTCGTCCTGATCCTCGCGGGCTGTGAACCCGGCATCCATTCGCCGTCACCGACGGCCCCGCGACACGTGATCTTGATCTCGATCGACACGCTGCGCGCGGATCATCTCGGCGCGTACGGCGCGACCAAGGGCGCTACACCGTTTCTCGATTCGCTGGCGCAGCAGGGTGTGCTGTTCGAAGAGCACATGTCCAACTCGAACAACACGCTCTCGTCGCATGCTTCGATCTTGAGCGGGCTGGTGCCGCTGGCCCATGGCACGCGCGACGGCGGCTCGCCCGAAACGCGTTTTCCGCTGCTGGGCGAAGTCGACACGCTTGCGGAGCGCATGCGGGACGGCGGTTACACGACCGCGGCGTTCACGGCGCACCCCGCATGGCTCGGCCGCGGCTTCGGGCTCGATCAGGGCTTCGAACATCTGGAATCGGAGTGGTGGGACGCGCGCGCCGAATCGAAGGCACTCTTGCGCTGGCTCGACCGCGAGACACCGACGCATCTCTTCGCCTTCCTGCACTTCTACGACGTCCATTCGGACATGGGCGGGCCGGGTGTGAGCTTGCCTTATCAATCGGACGCGGAGTTCATCGAGAAATTCGCCGGGCCGCGGCCCGCGGAGTTCACGGGCACGGTGCCGGGCAAGGATTATCAATGTTGCTCGCGCTGGCTCCAGGCGGCGAACGACGGAGTCCTCGTGCCTTCGAGTTCGGAGCTCGAGTACGTGCGCGGACTGTATGACGCCGGCCTCGCGCAGCTCGATCGCGATCTGTCCAACCTCTTCCATGAGTTGCACCGCCGCGGCTATCTCGACGGCGCGCTGATCGTGGTGACCTCCGACCACGGCGAGGAATTTTGGGAGCACGGTCAATTGATGCACGGCGGCTTTCACGACGAGATCGCGCGCGTGCCGCTGATCCTCGTGCCGCCGCTGGGGACGGGCGTGAAGTTGCGCACGATTTCGGCGGTGACGCGCTCGATCGACATTGCCTCGACGATCGCTGATTTCGCGGGCGTGCCGGGGCTGGGCAGCGGCCGATCGTTGCGGCCGGCATTCGTCGATGGCGCAAAGCTCGACGACGGCGAGGTCATGTTCCTGGCTTCGGTGCTGCGCACGAGCGATGCCGCCGGGCCTTTTCGCTTCTTCGAAGAGGCGAAGAGTCAGGCGCTGTGGGACCTCGGCGCCGATCCGGACGAGCGAAGCGAGTTGCTTGCGCACGATCCTGCCCCGTCAGTGGCCGCGCGAGCGCAAATGGCGAGTGAGAGACTGGCACAATTGCGCCAGGCGGCGCTCGAGTTCGATGCACGATTGCGCGCGCGCTCGCCGACGAGTCCCGCGCTGCTGCCGAAAGCGGAAGAGGATCGCCTGAAGGGCCTCGGCTACGGCGGTCGCTAGTACGGAGCCAGCCTCGACTCCGC
>JAYUUV010000076.1:0-24098 GCA_043754695.1 Planctomycetota bacterium | reverse complement strand
TGAAGCAGTAGTATCCAATGATGGGGCAAATTGTCTCGCCGTCGATTGGTCGACAATGGGCCTATACACAGTCCCGAATACAAACGAAGAATCGATCGGATCCCTGGGGCGAAACTTCCGGGCGCGAACTGCCAAACAGATTCCGCCCAGCTAAGATGACCGAACCCATTTCACCTTACAAGAACCCTCTAACCCACAAAAGAATAATGCTCCGCAGTCAATTGATTCACCCAGCCATTTCGCGAATCTTAGCAGAGGCTGGCCACCACGCCACGATCCTGATCGCAGACGGAAACTACCCCGCGTCCAGCAAGCGTGGACCCAGAAGCGAACTCGTGTCACTGAATTTGATGCCTGGACTCGTCACTTGCAATCAAGTTCTCGAAGCCATACTCTCGGCGATTTCCGTCGAAGCGATTCAAACGATGATGACCGAGACAAGTGGCCCCTACGCGTTGGATGGTGACCCACCGGTTTGGGCAGATTATCGCGAAACCATGCGTAAAGCCGATATCAACGTAGCACTTGAACCCATCGAAAAATGGGAGTTTTACAATCGAGTCTCGACAGTGGATCATGTATTGACAGTCGGCATGGTCTTGGGCAAATCGGGCACCAGGACTTCGTTGGGCGGCATGCCCGGGATCGTGAACTTCCAGCGCGGATCCTTGCACGATTCGATGCCCCAGGGATGGCCGTAGAAATCGCCGGGCACGAGTTCGCAGAGTTTTCCGGTGCCGCACCACTCGCCTTGATTGTCCGTGTAGAACAGATCGCCCGCCGGGCTGGCCGCGACGCCGCAGGGTGAGCGAAGTCCAGCGCACATCGGTTGCATCTCGCCCTGCGGCGTGATGCGCAGCGCGAAACCGCGCCAGGGCACGGAGCCGAACGGCTCGTCGCCGAAGGGCCGGTTGGTGGTGATCCAGAAATTGCCGTCGCGGTCGAGCACCGGACCGAAGGCGTACTCGTGATAGTTCCCGCTGATGCGCCAGTCGTCGCAGACGGTCTCGAGTTCGTCCATGCGCAGATCGCCATCGACGTCGCGCATGCGCGACAATTCGGCGCGTTGCGTGCAGTAGATCCAACCGTCGTGGGGCAAAAGCCCGAGCGGTTCCTGCAGGCCCTGTGCGAAGAGATGAAAGACCGGCTGCGTGCCGGGCTCGCCGTAGGCGTTGTCGATGACATAGACCTCGCCCCGGCGCGTGCACACCATCGGCCGGCCATCGGGCAGCAGCGTGATGCCGCTGACTTCGAGCACCAGACCCTCGGGCGTAGGCACGGGCTCGATGCGGTAATAACTCGCTTCCTTCGGCGCGGCTTGCGCTTGAGCGAGGCACAGCAACACTGAAATCACCACGCTACCTCCAACTCGGCGTGAGCCGAATACTTGCCGTCCGTTTTGCGCTCGAAAATCACTGGCAGCGCAGCCTTGGCGCGCGGATCGCCGCGCAGGAAAAGACCTTCGACCGCGTGCGGCGAGGACAATTCGAACTTGCGCAGGAGCAGCGCCGTGCCTTCGCGCACGAGCGGCAGGTTGCTTTCCTCGACTTCAACGTCGCCGAGCCGATAGCGAAACGTCGGCCGCCGCTTCGCGTCGTAACGCGTGCCCAGGCGACGGAAGCCGGCTTCACGCCCGAGCGCGCTCGGCCATGCCGCGTCGGCTGACGAAAGGTAGGCGAGCGACGGAGCCTTGGCGAACTCGAGCAGATCCTCGCTCATCGGCCATTCGAGCGATCCCGCGCGCCCGTCCCAGGTGCCCTTGACATTCAAGAACGGACCGCGCCAGGCGCACACCAGGCGTGAGTTCTCCATATCGAAGGCGTAGTGCACGAATTGCGGACTGCCCACCGCGAGCACGCGCGCGCTCGCGCCGCGCAGGAACAAACCGCACAGGATCGTGTCGGTTTCCGGCACCAATTCGTACTCCGCGTCGGCTGCGATCAGCCCAGGCGGCATCGGCATTCCGCGCCCCAGCGCAAGGTAGTTGCAGATCGCTTCGACTTGTTTCTTCGGATCGCCGCCCAGCATCGTGCGCGCCGAGCTGACGCCGTCCTTGTCCCAGAAGATCGGCATGCGCGTGTTCATGCCGAGCGACTTTGGATCGAGCAGCAGTTGGCGCACCCAGGCGGGCTTGATGCGCTCCTTGACGTGCGTGAGGTCGACCGCCGGAATGCCGAGCGATTTGACGCCGTTGAAGACGTGGCACTGGATGCATCCCAGACCGCCCGTGCCGGCGAGTCTGCGGCCCAACTCCGCCTGATCGAGCGCGAGCGCAGGCTCTGGCGCAGGCGCGACTTGCTCGTCGACCTGCTCCAGGAGCGCTGGAAGGTTCGCAACGTTCGCCGCGCCGAACAGCGGCATGCGCGTGGCCAGATAGGGACGTTCGGAGGCTCCTTCGACCAACACACGCGTCATCCACGCTGCATAGAGCTTGCGGCCCACGCCGTCGAGCCGCGGCGGCAAGCGGCCCTCGTTGCCGAGATCGACGGCGACGAGCTCGCGAAAATGTTCACGCTTGCTTTCGTCGGGCCCGCCCAGGCCGTCGCGCGCGTGGCAGTTCAGGCAAGCGAAGCGTTCGAGCTTTTGCGCCAGGATTTCCGCGGGCGTGCGAGCGGCAAGGAGTATTGCGGGATCGCGCACAAGCGCGCTCAAGTTCGCGCGCTGTTCGGCATCGAGCGAAAATTTCGGCGCCGCCGGACTGTTTTCCGGCCCAAGACAGCCGCGCTGGTAGTGCCGCGCGAGCGCCGACAAGCGTGGCGCCCGCGGCGAACTCGAGGACATGCCGTCGAGCGGGTGGCACGCGGCACACCCAAGTTTCCCGAAGGCGCTACGGCCGCGTTCGACAGCGCTCGGATCCGCTGCTCGCGCCGGCGACTTCGCATCGAAACTGACGTCCCAGTGCTTGAGCACCGTGGGCGGGACGATCTCTTGCGCTCCCGCGGGCGGCTGCCAGCTGACCGAGAGTTCCTCGCCGCCGGCAGCCTCGAACATCGAAACGCTGAACGCATGCAGGCCGCGTTCGAGCCACAGGCCGCCGGTGCGCTCCTGTGCTGGATGTACTCCGTCGTTGTCGACCACGAGCTTGCCGTCGACGTAGAGCACCGAACCGTCGTCGGAGCGCGTGAAGAACTCGTGGCGGCCGGCCTTTGCCACATCGAGCAAGCCGCTCCAACGCAGCGCGAAGTCGCTTTCTCGGTGTTCGGGAAGTTGCGAAAGATCCTCGATGGTTCCGCTGGATACCCGTGTGAGCTTGCCGAAATCGCCCGCCGCGCTCGCGCATTTGCCTTCGAAGTACTCGCTGCGCAAGCCCGGCACCAGACCTCCCGCACGTGCTTCTCCACGCAGCAGGTAGACGGCTATGGCGCGCGCTTCTTCGTCCGAGAGTTTCAGCGACGGCATGCGCCCCGCAGGTCGCACGGCGAGTGGATCGACGAGAAAGTGCGCCAGCGCATCGACGCTTGTGGCATTGCCAAGCGCTCCAAGATCAGGGCTCGTGATCGGCGCAAAAGCCTCCTTCGCCGGAAAGAGCCAGATCGGATCGCCGAGGTCCTCGACGCTTTCTTGAGCCGTGTGGCAAGCGACGCAGCCGACCGTATGGAAGAGTTGCCGTCCCCGTTCGAGCGTCGAGATGTCGACCTCGACCCTCGGCGAGCGCAGCGGGCCGCCCAGCGTGGCCAGGAACTCGGCGAGATCCCTGGCCGTGGCTTCGCGCCGTGCCGGCTCGAAGGCAGCCAGCAGATCGGGCATCGCCGTGCCGGGCTTCTGCGTGCTCGGTGAAACAATCCAGCGTCGCAGCGCGTCCGCCGATTTGCGCGCGCCGATCCGCGCCAGATCGGGTGCAGCTTCGGGCCGCAGAAACTCCGCTGCGTTCGCGTCGGCGACGTGACAGGCCAGGCAATTCATGCGCGCGATCAGCGCCTCGGCGCGACCACGCGCCGCCGCATCCAACGGGCCGGCGTCCGGCAAGCTTTCGGGCGGGCCCGAACTCGAGCACGCGACGAAAAGGGTCGGAAGACAGACCACAGCCAGGCGGCTAAGACTCAGGCGGAACGACATGGGCCGCAAGGTAACGACTTGCCGCCCCCGATGCGGCAGCGATCTTGCTCCACCCAAGAATTGCTCCCGACCGAAGTGCCGGAATCGTCCGGTGCGGTAGACGCCCTGCGGCGCCAACGCGAGTCGGCTGCGACGGAATCAGTCCAGCGTGATCGTCAACGGGGAGTTGACAAGTCCACCCATGTCACGGGCACACCGTGTACTCCAGGCCGTTCGACAGAGTCGAATTGTTCGGCGATGCGAAACCGTGGTCGCGCCCCCAGACCTGGGCCTCGACCACGGTCCCGGGCACGAGCAGGTACGACGCCGGTGTGCCGCCGAGCGCGCCGACCGCAAAGGCGTTCATGTCGATCGAGTAGACGCCCGCGCAGTCATCCGGCGGCGGATGGCCGCCGGAATAGATCGCCGTGGAACGCAGCAGCGGCGAGTTGACGCAACGCACGCCGCCTTGGAATGGGACTGAGACTCGACCGGCATTCGTGTAGAGCAGCACGCCAGGTTTGTTGGTGATCACGTTGCTCGCGCTGATCGTGAAAACAAGACCGGAAGTCGTGCTCGGCGTGCCGGCGAATTCGATCGTGGGTGTGCAGCCCAGCGAGTTGGTCTTGGCCGTGCAATACGCGATCGGTGTTGGGCAACCCGGGACGATATTCAGTCGGATGAGCGGCATGACCGTGTTGGCGGTGTTGCCGCCCAACGTGCCGTCGTCGACGCTGACCAGTCCCAGGTTGTTGTTGCCGATGTTGTAGGGATAGAACCAGTTCTCCTGCGCCGACTGCGCGTACTGCACCTCGAGGTGATAGCGATTGCCGGCGCTGAGGCTCACGGCCGTGGGAAAGCTCACGTCGTAGAATGTGGTGCCCAGATCGAAGCTCCAGGTCACGTTCGCGCTCGCAAGCAAGACGCCGTTCACGTTGCCGGGATAGTTCGTGGTCTGCCACAGTCGCCAAGTGGCGACAATCGGCGTGCCGTTGATCTGATTCGTCCAGAGGCTTGCACCGACCACGCTGAAGTCGGCATTGGCGGTGAAGACCGTGCCGCGAGCCACGTTGTAGGCTTCGTTCTTGTTGCTGGTGTACAGCGTCAACGCGTTCGGGCCAGGCAGGTCCTGATACTGAGCCCGAGCCGGGACGGCGGCGAGCGAGGTCAGGACGCAGGTCGCAAGAGCGCTGTGCAGCAGTGTGCGCATGTCAAATCCTCGGACGCAAGTTGATTTCCCGGGTGGCTTCGAAGTTGACCGAGCGGCGGACGCGCAAACGCACCAGCGTGAACTCGATCGCGGGATCCTAGCCCCGAGTCGGAGCCTGCGGCGATTCCTCTCGCGCCGCGCCTGCGAACGATGACCGTGCGTTCACACAGCGGCGGACAGCGCAGCCCTCAGATCATCCGGTTTCGCTGATTCAAGGCAGCGGAGTCAGCAGGACGTTCTTGAAGTGAATCTCGGCGCCTTCGGACTGCAAGCAGATCTTGCCCGGCTTCTCCAGCACTTCGCTTGCGCGATTCTGTTCTTGGCCGTTGACCTCCAGCGTCACCGTGCCGTGTGAAACCGTGATGCGATAATGATTCCATTCGCCCGGCGGCAGCTCGCCACCCTCGCGCAATTTCTTGACGTTGCGATCCTTGGTGCGCGCGGGGTCGGTCTTGCAAGCAAAGCCATCCATGAGCCAGAAGTCACCGGCGCTGCCTTCCTTCAGTTGCCCTTCCAGGCACTTCGGCCAGACCTTGTCCTCTCCCTGCATGCAAAGCAGCACCCCGCTGTTGCGATTGCCGGTGGAAGCAGGGTTCCAGCGCCAATCGAGCTCGAGGATGTAGTTGCTGAAGTCGGCCGTCGTGCGCAGGTAGCCGGTGGGCGAGCCTGCGCAGACCAGTTCGCCGCCCTGCGCAATGCTCCAGACTTTTTCGCGCGCAGCGCCGTCGGGTGTGAACCAGGTCCAGCCGCTGAAATCCACGCCATTGAACAGCGCGAGCGTGCCGGAGTCCGTTGGACGGACGCGGATCGCACGGTAGGCGACCTCGTCGCCGTGGTCCTGCAGCGCAATGTGACCGCGAGCGTTGGTCATGAACTGCATCGGCTTGGTCAGCGGCGCGAACTTGCTCTTTTGAACGCGCGCCCTGCCGTCCGCGCTGGAAAAATCGCACTGCGCGACGAGCGCGCCGTTCAAGTAGTGCGCGACTTTCCAGCCGTCGACGACGATGCGCGCCTTGTTCCACTGCCCGGTCTGCAGCGGATGAACACCTTCCGCGGCCGGGCAGATGTCGTACAGCGCGCCGGCCGCGTGCAGCATGTCGGGCGCTGCGTCGAAGTAGCTGTCGTCGAGCACCTGGTATTCGGGTCCCGAGTACCAAGTCGCTGCGCCATCGAGCTCGACCACGCGGTACAGCACGCCGCTGTTCGCCTTCGCCGTGGTGCGGAACTCGAATTCGAGTTCGAAGCTTCCAAACTGCGCGGCACTGACCAGATCGCCGCCGCCACCGCCCTTGGCGCTCACGAGCGCGCCGTCCACGACGCTCCAGCCCTTTTCGGGGAATCCCTTCTGGCCATACCCGCGCCACGCAGCCGTCGAGGTGCCGTCGAAGAGCGTGATCCACTCGCCGCCGCGGTCACGTTCGATCACATCACCGGTCGCCGCCCACTCGACGCCGCGCGCAATCAATCGTTGGAACTGCGGGTCGTCGTGGGAGACACGCTGCGCGGGACTGCCCGGCCAGACGTGGCCGAGCGGCGTGTGGAACACGCGGCCTGCGCCATAGGTCGAGACCGTGAGCATCAGTTCGTCCTTGCCTGTACCGCCGGATTCTTTGCTCGAAAACGCGCTGGCCAGCACACTCGGCGTCGCGCCCGCGCTGCGCACGAGATTGTGATACAGCTCGTCGGGATGCGCGGTGATGTCGCCCAGCCCGCGCGTGATCGGATGCGTGCGGTCGAGGATCTTCAGATCGAACGGGTGAAAGGAACCGTGACTGGTCTTGCCGTCGCACCAGCAGTCGCCGACGAGCTTGGTGTACTCGGCCCACTCGGGAAACGAATTGTTCGCAGCGTGGATCACCGCCACGCCTGCGCCGCCCTTGACCGCAGCGAGGAAGTTCGACTCCGCCGGCTCGCCCCAACGCGGGCCGTTGTAGTCGAGCACGAACGCGCGGTAGTGCGCCACGACGTCCTTGTCGCCGAGCATCGCCGCGGGCACGAACGTGATATCGGCGTCGAAGCGGCCGGTCGCTTCGAGCATCCGTTCGAGCGAACGCGAGGTCCACTCCCAATCATGGTTGTTGGCGCCGCTGACGATCAGCACGGGAATCTTCGCCTGCGCGGAAGCGATTGACGCGGCGACAGCGAATGCGAGAACGATCTTCAACATGGTGGGTTCCTCCCCGAAGGGGCGAGCATCCTAACTCCGGCTCTTCGCTAACGCTGCTTCAGGTAGCTGTCTGCCAGCCGTTCGCCCAATGCGACGATGCCGGCCGTCGAGAGCACGAGCATCTGCTCCTGCCCGGGCAGATCGAAGGCCTCGATGTGGATCAAATTTGCGTCCGCGGCTGCGAGTTTCTCCAGCTCCGCGGTCACATGGATCCCGTTGACGCTCTCGTCGTTCGTGGGCGGCTGCTGACTGACGAACCACTTCAAGGTGGGCAGGCCAAGATCCTGACGGCTCTGCCTGACGAACGACGCGAGGTTCTCGACCGCTTGTTTGCGGAACGGAGCGAAGGACATGTCGTTCTCGCCAAGATGATAGAAGATCCCGGCCAGCTCCACCGTCTGGCCACGCTCCGTGAGTTCCTTCATCGATTCGCGGACGAACGCGAGAAAGCTCGGGTAGATATTGCGCGACTTCGCTTCGCTGCCTGCGGGGGTCCAGTCGATGATCTGCGTGCCGCTGTGCGTGAACTTGGCGATCGCCACATTGTCGGGCAGCTTGCGCGCGAGCGTGGCGCCGAAGCTGAGTTCGGCACCGAACGTATCGTAAAAGCCCGCGGGCCCCAGCGGCTCCCAGCCCTCGGAGACCTTGTAGCCACCGCCGAGGCTGTACTTGAAAGCGATCTTGGGGTTGTCCTTGCGCAGTGCGCTCTTGCCCGCCGGCGGCTTGAGTTCCTGGACGAAGGCTCGCTCCCCTTCCATGTTGCGATGGCCGGCCAGGATGAAGAGCTTGACTGTGCTGCCCTTCGCGTAAGGCCAATTCTCGAGCGGTCGCGCGACTCTTTGCAGCTTTCCGACGGTGCGCAGATACGCATCGGCGTAGTTCGCGCCGTGCTCGAGTTGGCCGAGCGTTCCATAGTGATAGTGCAGGCCGACAGCGCCGCCGATCTCGACTGCGTCATGCGAAGTCGGTACGAACTCGGCCAGTGAATCCGAGTCGGTGAGCTCGCGCTGCCCCAGACTGATCGCATACATGCTCGGCCGCAGGTCCATGCCCCAGATGGTCTTCGTGCACAGCTCGCCGATGTAGAACTTCAGCTTCGGTGCAGCGAGGTCGCGCCGCCAGCAGGCCACGAAGTTCTGCAGGTTCTTGCCGTAGTTCTGCATGTAATTCGGCTCGAACATGTCGTTCTCGCCTTGATGCCACATGAAGCCCTCGATTCGGTACGCGATCTTGCGCCGATCCAGATCGGCAAGCGCCGTGCGGATCCAATCCAGGGTCAGCGGGTAGAGCTTGAAACCGCTGGGCTGGTCGGGATTCCAGTCACCGCCCAGATGCGTGCCACCTGCGGCGCATTTGATGATGGCGATCGGCGCCTTGATGTCCTGCGCGACCTTGCGCGCGAAGCTCAGCTCGGGTCCGACGACTCCGTCGACTGGTTGCAGGTCCACCCAACCAGCGGACTTCAGTTTGTCCTCGCGCCCGATGCAGTAGGAAAATTTCACGCCGGCCTGCGGCTTGCCCAAGCCGACGAACGGCGGAAAGAGATCGATGTCCTCGAGCTTCGAATCCGAACCCACCATGTTGGATTGGCCGGCGAAAATGAATACGCGCAGGGTCTTGTCGTCCTCCTGTGCGCGCACAGAACCGACGCAGCCGATCACGAGAAGCACCGCGGCGACAAGGCGGGCGGCGAGGCACGGCGTCGTTTTCTGAAACATCAGGTCCTGCTCCGATTCCTCGTGTCTGGATCCAAACTGCGCTCAAACTGGTTCTGCACACTCCCCCCGAGCGAAGCCTCGTCACCAGCGAGCCGCTTGCGGCTGCGGTGGCGGACTCGTCACCCAGATTGACTCTGGCGCTGATAGCGTGGCTGGATCTTCGCAGTAGATCCAGATCCAAATCAGCCGTTCCGCCCCGAAGTGAGGTAGCGTGAAGAACGGTTCGCACCCCCAACCAGCATGCAACGCACCTTCCTCCGCATCTTCGTGCTCGTCGCCCTTTCCGCGCGCCTTTTCGCCCAGGCGCCGCCGGGTTATTACGCGTCGGTCGACACCACGAACGCGAGCACACTGCGCGCAACGTTGCATGCGGTGATCAAGGATCACACGAAGATTCCTTACACCGCGACAGCGACGGACACCTGGGACGTGCTCAACCTGGCGAGCGAGGATCCAACCCACCCAGCCAATATCCTCGACCTGTACAAGAACCATAGCCTGATCAAGCAGTCCGGCGGCAACAACTTCTACAACCGCGAGCATACCTGGCCGAACAGTTACGGCTTCCCCAATGACGGGCCGTGCAACTACCCGTACACCGACTGCCACATGCTGTTCCTGTGCGACATCGCCTACAACGCCACGCGCGGCAACGCGCCGTATCGATTCTGCGCCGGCTGCACGGAGTTGACGACACTCGTCAACAACGGCGCGGGCGGTGGCAGCGGCGTCTACCCCGGCAATTCGAATTGGAGCAACGGCTCGGACACGCTGAGCAACTTCGAGACGTGGATCGGACGACGCGGCGATGTCGCGCGCGCCATTCTCTACGCCGACGTGCGCTACGCAGGCGGCACGCACGGCGGCACGGGCTGCGCCGAGCCTGATCTGATCGTCACCGACAGCCAGGCGTTGATCTCGGCCTCGGCCACTGGAAACAATGAAGCCGTCGCCTACATGGGCATGAAGTCCGTACTGGTGACGTGGAGTCAGCAGGATCCGCCGGACGCCTGGGAGCGGCACAAGAACGACGTCGTGGCGAGCTTCCAGCAGAATCGCAATCCGTTCGTCGATCATCCCGAATGGGTCGATTGCCTTTTCGCCGGCGCCTGCCCCGCGACGACCGTGTACTGCATCGCGAAGCTGAACTCGCTGGGCTGCACGCCGGCGATCGCAGCGAGCGGCATTTCGAGCGCCAGCTCGCTGTCAGGTTTCACGATCAGGGCGGCGAGTGTGCTCAACAACAAACCCGGGCTGGTCTTGTACGGCAACACCGGCCGCGCCAGTGTGCCGTTCAGCGGTGGCTTGCTTTGCTTGAATGCCCCGGTCCGGCGCAGCACGGCGATCGGATCCGGCGGCAATCCCCCGCCGAACGACTGCTCGGGAGTCTACGCGATCGATTTCAACGCTTTCGCCCACGGAGTTCTCGGCGGCACGCCGCAGTCGTACTTGCTCGTGCCCGGCACGACCATCGACGCGCAAGTCTGGGGGCGCGACCCAGGCATCGCCGCGCCGAACAACACCACGCTGTCGGACGGCCTGGAGTTCAGCGTCGGGCCTTAGTCGCTGCGAACTCGTCGGCCTAGCTGATCACCGGCCGGCGTGGAGGGCAGGTCGGATGGAGCAGCGCCGGTCCATTTCGGCCGCGTGCGCAGGCTCGACTCGCCGCGGAGCATCGGTTGAATCGGCGTGCCGGTGAAGCTGCGAGCGGATATCTTCTCACGCCCGGCCCGATCCACTCGGCCGACTGCTTTTGCATGCAAGCCTTCGAAGAACTCTTGCGCACTCATTCCTCAACGATGCGCGCGCGCGGGCTCGAGTACCAACGGCAGGGTCGTGTGCAAATCGTGCGCAGCTCACCGAGCCACGTCGAGGCCAAGGTCAGAGGCACACGCCCCTACAGCGTCGAACTCGATCTGGTGGCCAAGGACTGGAAGCTCAGTTGCACTTGCCCGGCCCATCGGGACTATGGCGAGTGCAAACACGTCTGCGCTGTCCTGTTGGAGCTTACGCCCGGCACGACGGTCGCGGGTCGGGTGATCAGCGGAGCCGAGCGGCGACGAGTCGAGGAGGTGTACCCCGACGACGATGGCGAGTCCGACCGGCTTCAACTCGATGTCGAACGCTTGCTCTCCGAAAGAAATGTCCCGGCGGCTCTCCGACACCAGATCCTGTCCCAGGTCCTGGGCGGGAAGCACTGGGACGAAGCTTCCTTGCGCAAGGAATCGGAGTCGGCGCGAACTCGGCGCCTGCTCCAATCGCTCGAGATGAGTCCGCCGCATTTCGCGGAGTCTCGCCGCAGCCTGTGCTTGCGCTACAGCCTTTCGCCTGGCCCTCCGAACTCCAGCGCGGTCGCGCTCGAAGTGCAGGCTGCGAAAATTTCGATGCGTGGTGAAGTCGGGGCCTATCGAGTCCTCGAAGGTTCGCCGCCCGAAAGCGATCTTGACGAAACCGATCGCCTGGCGGTTGCCGTACTCATCGACTCTCCGCGCGAGCTGGGAAATTCGTATTCCTATATGCGTCGACGCGCGCAATTCGCATTGCAGCCTGCGCTGCAGCGACTCTTGCTGCCGGATCTTGCGCGAGGGCAGCGTTTGCATTTCACGCCGAGCGGCAGCGCGTCGATGTCCCCGGTCGCGCTCGGCGATGGCGAAAGTTGGAGCTTTCGGATCGATGTCGACAGCGCTCGAGACGGGATCGAATTGGAAGGCGCCTTGGAGCGCGCGGGCGAGCGCATCCCCATCTCCGAGGTCGCCTGCGTCCTGAGCGGCGGGTTCGCGATCGCGCGCGGCGCGTTGCACAGCGTCGATTGGCATGGCGCCCAGGGTTGGGCCGCGCACCTGTGCGGGATCGGCAAGTTGCGAGTCGCGCAAAAGCAGCGCAGCGATATCGCGCGCATCCTGGCTCACGCGCCGGTTCACTTGCCCGTGCGCGCGGAGGGCCTGGTGCTCGACATCGGCGGCACGCCGCGGCCGGTCCTGACCCTGCTCGCGCCCGATGCCGTCTTGCCGCAATTGCAAGCGCGAATCGAGTTCGAGTATTCCACTGAACGCCTGCGCCGCGGCGCGCAGTCGGTAGTCGTCTCCGGCGAGCGCGTGTTGCGCGTGCAGCGCGACGCGCAATCTGAATCGCTCGCCGAAGCGCAATTCGTCGCCGCCGGCGGAAAGCTGCGCGCGCCCTCGCGCGAACCGTTCGACGGCACGCTCCAGAAGAAGCAAATCGGCACGCTGGTACGCGTGCTCGGCGAGCAAGGCTGGCTGGTCGAAGGCGCGGGACTCAAGCTGCGCACCACGGGCAAGTTTGCGCTTTCGGTCAGCTCGAACATCGACTGGTTCGACGTCAATGCCAAGATCGAGTTCGATGGCGTCAACCTCGAGCTTCCCGCCCTGCTCGAAGCTCTGGACCGCAAGCAACCGTTGGTGCGCCTGGCCGATGGGAGCTACGGAGTCGTGCCTGAAACGTGGCTGGCGCGCTTTGAACCGCTGAGTGCCCTGGGAGAAATTCACCAAGGCGCGCTGCGCGTGAAACGTTCGCGCGGATTCTTGCTCGACGTGTTGCTTGCGGAACGCGAAGAACTTCAGAGCGACGCAGGCTTCGACGAATTGCGCGCACGGTTCGCGCGCGCGAAATCGCCCAAGCCGCTGCGCGAGCCGGCAGATTTCGCCGGTGAATTGCGGCCCTACCAACGCGCCGGCCTGGGCTGGCTCGCGTTCCTGGCCGAAGTCGGCATGGGCGCTTGTCTCGCGGACGACATGGGCCTGGGCAAGACCGTGCAAGTCCTGGCCCTGATCGTGCGGCGCAAGCCCAAGGCGCGCGGCCCGACTTTGGTGGTTGCGCCAAAAACGCTGCTCTTCAACTGGGAGCGCGAGGCCCAGCGCTTCGCGCCCAAGCTCAGTGTCCGCGTGCACCACGGCTTGGAGCGCGCACGCAGTCTCGCGCCGCTCGAAGATGTGGATCTGGTCGTGACGACCTACGCCACGCTGCGCCAGGACATCGAGTTGTTGAGCAAGCTGCGCTTCGATCTCGTGGTGCTCGACGAAGCCCAGGCGATCAAGAACTCGACCAGCCAATCGGCGAAGGCCGTGCGCATCTTGCAGGCGGATCAGCGTCTCGCGCTGACCGGCACGCCGATCGAGAATCGCGTCGAGGACCTGCTCTCGATCTTCGAGTTCCTGAACCCCGGCCTGCTCGAAGGCAGCCGCGTGCTGCGAAAGTTGCTGGAGGGCGACGACGAACTCGAGACGGCGCGCCTTGCCGCCCGCGCCTTGGGCCCGTTCATTCTGCGCAGGACCAAGGAAGAGGTGCTGACGGAACTGCCGCAAAAAACCGAACAAATCGTCAGTTGCGAACTCGAGGGCACGCAGCGGCGCGAGTACGACGCGCTGCGCGAGCACTATCGTCGCACGCTGCTGGCCAAGGTCGACCAGATCGGGATCGAGCGAGCGGGCCTGAACGTGATCGAAGCCCTGTTGCGTTTGCGTCAAGCGGCTTGCCACCTGGCCTTGATCGACGTGAAGCACGCAGGCACGCGCTCGGCGAAGCTCGAGAGCTTGTTCGAGATGCTCGAGGAACTGCGCGACTCCGGCCACAAGGCGCTGGTGTTCTCGCAGTTCACGAGTTTCCTCGCGCTGGTCAAACCGGAACTGGAGAAGCGCAAGCTGAAGTACGAATACCTCGACGGCAAGACGCGCGACCGCGAAGAACGCATCGAGAAATTCCAGACCGACGCGACCACGAGTGTTTTCCTGATCAGCCTCAAGGCCGGCGGCGTGGGCCTCAACTTGACCGCGGCCGACTACGTTTTCCTGCTCGATCCCTGGTGGAATCCCGCGGTCGAACGCCAGGCCATCGACCGCACCCATCGCATCGGCCAGACGCGCCCGGTGACCGCCTATCGCCTGGTCGCGCGCGACACCGTCGAGGAAAAAGTGCTCGCGCTGCAGGATCGCAAGCGCGCGCTCGCCGAAGCGCTCTTCGAAGGCGCGGGCAGCGCGCTGCGCGAACTCACGCGCGCGGATCTCGAAGCGATCCTGTCGTGATCCGGGCACGGGGCTGCGCGCCATGAAACTCGACCGCCACGCGTGCCTGCCCCAGGCGAATGCCGTGGCCACCGGCATGCGTACGGCGTTCGCCGTCGCGGCGGTCGTGATCGTCGTCGCGATCGCGATTCGAAGCCGTGCGCTCGCAGCCCGTGCTTCGCTGCATGGAGAGCCGCCCTCACGCGGGCCCGACACTTCGAGCCCGCCGGAATCGGGCGCTTTGGACGAGCGCCCCGCTTCCTTGGCTGCGCTCGATCAGCAGCCAGAAGGCGCCTCGGCCGCTGCGACGCCATGAATCCGCGCTCGAACCGGGTATTCGGTTCGTGGCTAAGGAAACCAATCGAAGTTGCGCGAGTGCAGCGACGGGCGCGACGCGGGCCAGTTGCCGCGTCGAGAACTCTTGGCTTCGAGGTCTTCCTCGTTGTGCCGCGTCGCGTGGTTCGGGCAGTGGTCAGAACGGTGGTCGCGGGAGTAGATTGCTTCGCGGCCGGCGTCCCTGTGGTTTGGGGTTGCTCGTCAATTCCCCTTCCTACGAATGAGCCAGGATTCAGCTCAACCTCGCGTACGGACAAGTTTCTTGTCCCAGCTATCCTCATCACCAATCGCCATCAGTACCCAGCTCTTGATTGCCGTCGCTGTTGCGCTCGGGGCCTCTGGGTGCACGACGACCGCGGCAGTTTCTGCCGCGGCGCCGCGGGTTGTGATTGCCCCGCCCGCCCCAGCCACCGCGTTGCCGCCGCTGCCGGTGCGGGAGGCCAAGTGGAACGGCTACACCCAACTTCAGTTCTCCATCGGCGGCCACGGCGCCTATGTCGTTGTTCCGGCGCTGCCCGCCCCCGCTAACCCTTGGATTTGGCGCACGGCCTGGCCGGACTATCACTTCGAGGTGGACTTGGAATTGGCGCGCTGCGGCTATCACATTGGCTACATCGACGTGGTGGACATGCTCGGCTCGGACGCCTCCCTTGACCTGATGGACCAGTTCTACGCCCAAGTGCGCTCGCAATGGGCCTTGGCCGAAAAACCCGCCATCGAGCCCAACAGCCGTGGCGGCCTGCATGCGTACCGCTACGCCGCGCGCCACCCCGAGCGGGTCGCCTGCATCCTTGGCGACGTGCCGGTGATGGATTTCAAGAGTTGGCCGCTGGGGCACCCCGGCTCCTTGGGCAACTGGTCGCAAGTGATCGCCGGCTACGGATTCAAGAGCGATGCCGAAGCCATGGCCTACAGCGGCAACCCGATCGATCTCTTGGCGCCGATCGCCAAGGCCAAGATTCCGCTGCGCCACACTATTTGTCTCACGGACCAAGTGGTGCCACCGGAACAAAACACGCTGGAGGCCAAGCGCCGCCTGCAATCCATGGGCTGGGATTTGGAAGTCGTGGCGGTGGCGCAGTCGAATGATTGCGAAGGCCACCACTTCCCCTTTCCCGAGGCACACGCCTCGACTCGCTTCGTGATGGATCACGCCGATGTGCAGCCGGCCGCCGGAGTTGAGTACTTCCAACTGCGAGATGGCCTGGCCAACAGTCGCGCGCAATTTGAAGGGAAGAAAGCCGGACGCGTGGCCTTTCTGGGCGGCTCAATCACCTACAACGGCGGCTGGCGCGATGAATTGGTGGATTACCTGCGCAAGAAATTCCCCGAAACCACGTTTGAGTTCCTCGCGGCGGGCATCCCATCGGTGGGTTCCAATGGCCACGCCTTCCGACTGGATCAGGATATTTTCAAGGACGGCCCGCTGGACCTGTTGTTCGTCGAAGCGGCGGTCAACGACGGTGGCAACATCCGCGGCAAGCCCGAGCTGATGCTGCGTTCGATGGAGGGTGTGGTGCGCCATGCGCGGGAAAAAAATCCACAGACCGACATCGTGCAGATGCACTTTGTCTCGGGCGAGGCGCTTGCCGATATAGCCGCCGGGAAAACGCCTGAAGCGGTCGGCCAACATGAGCGAGTGGCTGCGCACTACGGCTGCGTGTCGCTGGACCTGGTCCGCGAATGCGCCGACCGCATCAGGGCCGGACAGTTCACCTGGGAGAGCGGTTTCCACGGTGATGTGCATCCGCCGGCTTACGGACAGCGTGTGTACGCGAGCAGCATGATGCGCATGCTCGATTCCGGTTTTGCGGTTTCCGCATCACCCAAATCGCATGACATGCCGGAAGGAAAACTGGATGACGCCAGTTATGACCATGGTCATTACGCCCCGCTGGAGAATGCCAAGTTGGGCAAGGGTTTTACGCTCGATCCCCGATGGCGGCCCGCTCAGGGTGAGACTCGCGAGGGATTTGCCGATGTTCCAACCTTGGTGGCCGCACAGCCGGGTTCTGAATTCAACTATGAATTCGAAGGCAGGGCTTTTGGCCTTTTCCTGGCCGCGGGCTACGACACCTGCGTGCTGGAATTCAGCGTCGATGGCGCGCCCTTCAAGAAATTCGACACCTACTCGCAGTGGAGCGGTTCCCTGCACTTGCCCTGGCCCGTGATGCTCGCCGACGGCCTCAGAGACGGCAAGCACACCGCGATCGTGCGCACGACCGCCGACGCCGAGAACCGCACCGCCCTGCATGTGGTGCATGTGCTGGTCAACTGATCCGCCGTACGGGAGAACGGCTTCGATCCCGGGTGCTTCCCCGTAGGAGGACCTGCCTAGGCTCCCGACGCCCAGCCCTTGAAGTTTGGCGACTGGCTGACCGGTTGAAACTCGACCACGCGGTACCTCGAGATCCCCGCCATGCTGAAGGGATCGCGCGCCAGAAATTCCTCGATCTCGGTCCTGTCCTTGGCGCGCGCGAGGATGATCCCGCCCGCGCGCGGCAGCTGCGGGCCCGACACAAGCAGCATGCCCGAGCGAAAGCCTTGCTCCAGGTGCGCACGGTGCGCGACGAGTTGCTCGTCGATCCGCTCGAGGCCCGCGAGATAGGTCGACTCGATCACGAAGTGCTTCCAGACGACCGGCGGCTGCGCGCTCTCGTGCAAATTCAGCCTGCGCCAAACGATGAAGTCGAGGTTGTCCGGCGCGTGTCCTGCCCCGCGCAGCAGGCTTGCGATCTGGCCGCGATGGTGCGTGCCGTGGTTGACGACGTGGCGCACGATCGCCTCGAGTGGATCGGCACAAGAGTCTCCGGCGGAGTTCTTGAACTCGACCTTGCGCGCGAATTCGTACCCGTCGGCCTGCGCGAGGTACGCGCGCCAAGAATCCGCGATCGCCGCGAAACGCTTGCGGACTTCCACCAGCGGCAGGCCCTCGGGCCAGACGGCGAGTCTCGCGTACTCGCCACCCGACACGCGCTCGTACCAGACTTCTTCCGCGCCGACGATGTGCGCGAGGAGCTTTTCGGCCTGCGGTAGAGCAGGCGCCAGAGCCGTGAGCCGCTTCACCATTCTCTCGTTGGCCCAGCGGTCGTACTCGAAGAGCTGCAGCGCGTCGTGGCGGTCGAACATGCTCTCACGATAGCCACTTCGCGCAGTCTCTTCAGGGCCTCTGGCGTGTTATGGTCCGCGCCTTGCCGGCAAGCGGTACGCCGCGTACATGAGGACCCCACGATGGAACGACGGACGATAGTGTCGACATGGACGGCGGTGATCGGGATGTTCCTCGCAGCCGCGTGCCGCACGCAGCCGCCCGATCTCGGCCGGGCACTGCCCGCCCAGATCGATCGCATCTTCGCGGCCGATGAGTACGCCGCCCTGCGCTTCGGGCCCGCCCGCTGGCTGCCCGCCGGCGACGCCTATGCAATCGTTGAGCGCTCGGCTGCGGGAGCGGACATCGTGCGCTACGACGCCGCGACCGGCGCGCGCAGCGTCATGGTGGCGGCGTCGCGCCTTGTGCCGCAGGGTTCGACCTCGGGCCTCGACATCGACGACTACGCCTGGTCGAGCGATGGGAAGCGCCTGCTCATCTTCACCAATACGCGCAAGGTCTGGCGCGACAACACGCGCGGCGACTACTGGGTGCTCGAACTCGAGGGCGGGAAGCTGCGCAAACTCGGCGGCGACGCTGCACAGGCCACGCTCATGTTCGCCAAGTTCTCGCCGGATGCCACGCGCGTGGCCTACGTGCGCGCCAATGACATCTACGTCGAACGCCTCTCCGACGGCGCCATCACGCCGATCACGAAGGACGGCTCGGAGACGACGATCAATGGCACCTCGGATTGGGTTTACGAGGAGGAACTTGGCCTGCGCGATGCGTTCCGGTGGAGCCCCGACGGAAGGCGGATCGCCTATTGGCAGTTCGACACCACGGGTGTGGGCGTGTTCTCGCTGATCAACGATACCGACACGCTCTATCCCGTCGTCACCCACATCCCCTACCCGAAGGCGGGCACAAAGAATTCCGCAGTTCGCATCGGCGTGGTGGACGAGGGTGGCGGCGAGACGCGCTGGATGCGCACGCCGGGAGATCCGCGCGACTCCTATCTCGCTCGCCTGTCGTGGATCGACGCCGGCACGCTGGAGATCGGCCAACTCAATCGATTGCAGAACCAGCACGACCTGCTCTTGGCGAACGCCGAAAGCGGCGACGTGCGCCGCGTTTTCCGCGACGAGTCGAAGACCTGGGTCGACATCGGCGATGTGCGCGGGATCGACGATGGCAAGGCGTATCTCTGGGAAAGCGAGCATGATGGTTGGCGGCACCTCTATCGTGTGCCGCGCGAGGGCGGCGACGCGCTGCTGCTCACGCGCTTTGATGCGGATGTCCTCGGCGGCTTTGCGGGCGTCGACGAAAAGCAGGGCCTCGTGTACTTCAACGCGTCGCCGGACAACGCCACGCAGGCTTATCTCTATCGCTCGAGGCTCGACGGGACCGGGCGGCCCGAGCGCGTCACGCCGGCCGATCAGCCCGGCTGGCACGAGTACACACTTGCGCCCGGCGGGCGCATGGCCTTCCACACCTGGTCGCGCTTCGACCAACCGGGCGCGCTCGACGTGGTGACGCTGCCTGATCACAAGACGCTGCGGTCGCTGACGGACACGACGGCTCTCAAGGCCAAGCTCGCGCCGTTGCTCGAACCGCCCGTCGAATTCTTCAAGCTGAACATCGGCGACGTGTCGCTCGACGGCTGGATGCTGAAGCCTTCGACCTTCGATGCGTCGAAGCGCTATCCGTTGGTCGTCTTCGTGTACGGCGAACCGGCCAGCGTGACCGTGACCGATCGCTGGGGCGGCGGGCGGATGCTGTTCCATCGCGCGCTGGCAGAGGCAGGTTACCTCGTCGCGAGCTTTGACAATCGCGGCACGCCCGCGCCGAAGGGCGCCGCGTGGCGCAAGGTCGTCTACGGCAACGTGGGCGAACTCTCGTCGAAGGAACAGGCGCAAGCCGTGCAACGGCTCGCGGCCGCCCGTCCGTACATCGACCTCGCGCGGGTCGGCGTGTGGGGCTGGAGCGGCGGCGGGTCCAACACGCTCAATTGCATGTTCCGCTACCCGGATGTGTTCAAGGTCGGCGTATCCGTGGCGCCGGTGCCCGACCAACGGCTCTACGATACGATCTACCAGGAACGCTACATGGGCCTGCCCGAGTCGAACGCCGAGGGTTATCGGATCGGCTCGCCGATCAACTTTGCGGCGGGGCTCGCGGGGAAGCTTTTGATCGTGCACGGCTCTGGCGACGACAACGTGCACTACCAGGGGACCGAGCGTCTCGTGAACCGCCTGATCGAGTTGGGCAAGTCCTTCGACACGATGGTCTATCCCAACCGCACGCACGCGATCGCGGAGGGCCCAGGCACGAGAGCGCACATCTATCAGCTGATCGCGCGCTATTTCCTGGAGCAGCTGCCCGCCGGCCCGAAGTAACCCGCGCCGCAGCGGTTTCAGAGCGGCGCTCGAACAGTCGAAATCGAGTCTGGTTCCTTATCCCGCTTGGATCTCAGGAGAGCGCAGCCAACGCCTGCTCGACGCGCGGCAGCGCAACTTTGATTTGCTCCTCGCTCACTGCGCCGACACTGAGGCGGAACCAACCTTCGTCGTTGATCGCACCGAAAGCGCGGAAAGGCACGACGGCGAAGCCAGCGGCCTCGAGCAGATACCTGCGGATGACCTCTGAGTTGGTGAGAGCGCGACCATCGCTCGTGCGCTTACCGAACGGCGCGATGCGGGCCGTCAAATAGATCGCGCCCATGGGCGGCAAGCTCTCGACCGGCAATCCTCGCTCGCGCATGGCGCTCAGCCCCGCGTGCAAACACCGCAGGCGCGCCTCGACGCCGCTCTTGAACGTTGCGTGGTAGTCGCGAATCCCCTCGACGTCGTCGAGCAACGCAACGCTCGCAACTTGCTCAGCGCGCGGAGCCCAGGCACCGACGTGGCCGAGCACCGCCGACATGCGCTCCATCACATCGACAGGACCCACTCCCCAACCCACGCGCACGCCCGTCGCGGCAAAAGCCTTGCTGATGCCGTCGACAAAGATGCAGTAGCGCGCGATTTCGGGCTCGAGTTCCGGCGGCGTCACGTGCTTGGTGCCGCGAGTGCAGAGCATCCAGTAGATGTGGTCGTACATCAGGTAGAGCGCGCGCTCCCCGCGCCGCTCACGCGCCGCATTCTCGGCCAGGACTGCCGCGCATATCCCGTGCAGCGTTTCGCGCTCGAAAGCGGTACCGGTCGGATTGAGCGGTGAATTGAGGCAAACGAGGCGTGCGCTCGGCAAAGCAGCGCTCAACTCGTCGCGCGTCGGCAGGAAAGCGTGCTCGCGTTTGCAAACGACCGGAACCCCGATCGCTCCCGCCATATGGACATAGTGATTGTTGTTCCAACTCGGCACCGGATAGACGACGCGCTCGCCGGGATCGAGCAGCGTGCGATAGATGCCATAGAGCAATGGGCGCGCGCCACCGGCGATCAGGACGCTCTCGACCGGATAACGCAGGCCAAGCTCGCGCTCATAGAAACGCACGACGGCTTGGCGCAATTCGAGCACTCCATCCGACGGCGGATAGTTCGTCTCGCCACGTTCGAGCGCCGCGACGATCGCTGTCTTGAGCCGCTTGGGAATCGGGAACTGCCTGGGGTCGAAATCCCCCACCGTCAAATTGCAGATTTCGCGCCCGCCGCGCACGAGCCCGCGAATGTCCGCCGCGATCTTGAGGATTTCCGAACCCACCAGCCCGCGCGCCATGGCGCCGATGCGCAGCTCCGCTTGGGACGCAGCGCGTCGGGCGATGTGGGTCAGGTCCGTTGTCGTGCTCGTGGTCTCGCTCATGCCGCGGACTATGACAAAGCGCGCTCTCCCAAGAAACCGGGCAAGCTCTCGACCCGCGAAAACCCGCGAGGACGGCCGCTTTGCGGCTTCCACCCGGCGCGGCGGTGCGACCCTGACCGCATGCTCGCGCGCTCAGAGCGACGCGCCTCGTGACCTACGCGTCGCGAGCTGTCGCTCGGGGACAACCGCCGCACGAACGCACTTCGATGTGAGCTGCTCCCCAAGAACTGGGCCGCGACGAAGCGCATGTGTAGGGCGGTCGCCTTCTCCCCAAGCACTGGTCCACAGCGGTACGAGGTCGCGCGGCGTCGATTGCTCTCGCACGTTGGCGGGTCGACGCTTCCGGAGAAACTTGAACTTGCGATTCTGCGCGTTGCGGACGTCGACGCCGTCAATCTGCGATTTGACTAGGTGGTCGCGCTCAGGATCGACGGCCAGCACAACCCGCGGAGCGATTGCTTGTCGAAAGCGTCTACGTGATCGCGTTCTTCTTTCCTGTGGTTATGCAGGGCAAGGCGAAGATCCGCTTGCGGATTTCTGCCGCTGACACGCGTGAAGACCTGCGGCCGGCCGTGGCTGCATCCGAAAGCACAGTCCGCTTGATCGACGAACGGCCTTCGCCCCGATAGCGTTGTCGATCCACCCTATCCATTGAAACGAGGCTGACCATGCAACGAACCGCAGTAAACGGCATCCTTCTGGTGACATTCAGTTTGCTCATTCTCTGCGGAGTGGGCCAGGCGCAGGCGAACCAGTTGCCCCAGGGTCAGAACGTGGTTGAGAACCCGGCGGCCGAAGAGGGGCTGAGTGTTCAGCACCTGTTCCAGTCGAACATGGTCCTGCAACGCGACAGATCCATCTCGATATGGGGCTGGGCTTTGCCGGGGCAGGCCGTCTCGGTGAAGTTCGACGGCAAGCTGCAGAGCACGACGGCGGCGGCAGACCGGACGTGGAAGGTCGCCTTCCCAGCCATGCCCGCAAGCGACGAACCCCGGCAAGTGGTGATTCAGAGCAGTAGCCAGACGATCACGCTCGACAACATCCTCATCGGCGACGTCTGGCTCTGTGGCGGTCAGAGCAACATGGAGTTTCCCCTTGAGCGGACCGACAACGGCGACCTGGAGATCGTCTCCGCCAAGTTCAAGAATGTCCGCCTGATGACAATCCCGCAGGGCGTCAGCCAAACGCCCATCAGGAATTTCGCGCGTCTGGAGGAATGGAGCGACTGGGACGGCACCCACTTCCGCAAAGGCTACTGGGATGAGTGCACCTCCGATTCGGGGCGCGAGTTCTCCGGCATCGGATACACCTTTGCGCGCCGACTCAGCCTGGCCACAGAGGTCCCCATCGGCATGATCGACATCTCGCGCGGCGGCACCTGCGTCGAGACCTGGACGCCCATCGAGGTCCTTCGCGCGATGGACAATGCCGACACGAAAAGAAACCTCGCCGAGTGGGACGCCAAGATCAATGCTTGGGACCCCAAGAAGGACCTCGAGAACAGGATCGAGCAGTTCCGCCAGCGCCAGAAGGATGGCAAGGTTCCGGCCGACGCCAAGCCACCCACCGAGCCCGGCGCCGGTCCCGCGGTCGACATGAACCGCCCCGGCAACTGCTACGGCGGGCAGTTCGCCCCGCTCATCGGCCTGCAGTTCAAGGGCGCCATTTGGCACCAGGGATACAACAACGCCTTCACGGACAGCACGCGCTGCGGGGAGACCTACCAACAGACTCTTACCCTCATGATCGGGGCCTGGCGGCAGGCGACCGGCAACCCCCACATGGCCTTCGGCATCATCGCCCAGGAAACCGATTCGGAACCCCAGACGCTGGAGAACTTCCTCTCCGGCATCACGGACAACGGTTGCCTGATCCGCGAAGCCCACTTCAACACCTTTGCCGCGATGCGCAGGGCTGGTGACAACGACATCGGCTTCGCCGCCAGCGATGACATGCGCCGCGCATGGTTCCACCCGCAGATCAAGATTCCTGTCGGCGAACGCATCGCCCGCTGGGCCTTGGCCACGCAGTACGGCATCGACATCCGCTGGCTTCCCCCGACCGTCAAGGAGACGAAAGTCGACGGCAACAAGATCATCTTGACCCTCGACACCGACGCCGGCGCCTACAACAGCGGACCGATCTACGGCTTCGCCATCGCCGGCAGCGACAAGAAGCTCTACCCCGCGACAGCGGAGTACCTGGTGGACGAAAGGAAGAACACCAACCATTCCGGCATCGTGCTGACCAGCCCGTATGTTCCCGCGCCGGTGGCATACCGCTACGGCTGGCATCGCAACCCCATGGGCAATCTCAAGATCAGCAGTGCGGAACTGCCTATGCCCATTTCGCGCAGCGATGATTGGACGCTCAACGATCTCTACGAAGCCTACACCGGCAAGAAAGCCGCGTCCGATGTCGAACTCAGCCAAGCCGAACGTGGCGCCCTGAACCGCGAACTGAACGCGGCTGACAAACTACGCCTCTTCAAGGAAGCCGAGACCTACGTGAAAGAACACCAAGCCGGCAAAGGCAAGTGACCCACCCTCGCCGACAACAACAACGCAGGCGTGCCCGGGTTGTTCTATCTTGCCTCTGATGTGCCGGGGGGGATTTGCTCCGGGCAGTTGTGTCCGGGCACACTGTTGACCATCGAACGTGCTGCGTCGCCGCTCGAGGACTCTGATGTCGAAAAGCTGGCGCGCCGCTGCAGCGTGCGCGTGAG
>JAYUUV010000075.1:0-9285 GCA_043754695.1 Planctomycetota bacterium | reverse complement strand
GCGTTATCCGAGCGATCTCACCGACCCCGAATGGGCGTTGATTCGCAGGGCATCCGCGTTCACTTCGGCGCGGCGCTCGCTGTCGTCCCGGCGATCGAGCACCGTCTGGAAATCGAGCCGATGCGTGAGTGCGATCTCGTCCAGTTTGGCCACATCGAGGTCGAATTCCTCGGGCTCGACTGCAGCCAAGCGCTCCAATTCACCGTAGTCGATGGACAGCCCGATGGGCACCGGCAGGCCCAGGAAGATCTTGAAGTCGTTGAGCAGCGCCTCGTACCGCTGACGCAAAGTCACGAGCCGGTTGCGCGAACCCAACTCCTGCTGGCGCGCCTGGTCGACATCGATCGACGAAAGCCGGCCCGACTCTGCCAGCGCTTCGTTGCGCTTGCGCAGGATCTGCAGGTTGGCGTAGTTCTTCTCCTCGTTCACCACCGAGTCGGCCTGCTGCAGAATGCGATAAACGCGCGTGGAAACGTCGACGGCGTAGGTGCGCCTGAAGCGCTCGTAGTTGCGAGCGGCGTAGACGACGTTGCGTTCCGCCTGAGTCAGCGGCTCGCGCACGATGCGCGGATTCGAACCGGCCAGCAGCGGCTGCGTGATCGCCAGGCCGGCGTTCGTAACCATGTTGAAAGCGTCGGCTTGGGTCAGGTCGCGGGCCACCGAGAGTCCGATGTTGCCGACGATGGTCGCGCCGGTGCCGAGCAGCTTCTTCAGTCCGAAGCTGGCGTCGCCGCTGGCGTCCGTGGCGCCGTTGCCGTCGCCGGAGAGCAGTGCGCCCATCAGACCGCTCTCCTGGTAGGCGAAGCGATAGCGCTCGAGCGTCAGGTCGAGAGCATTCAAATAAAACGTCTCGCGTTGGTCCTGGAAATCGCGGCTGTTCTCGGCGGCGATGTCCAGACATTGCGCCAGGGTCAGCGGTGCGAGGCTTTCGACCTCGCCGCGTTCCAGCCTGCGCCGCAGACTGTCGGGATTCGGCTCGATCGTGAACGTACGCTCGTTGCTGCCGAGCTCCGCGCGGCGTTTCTCGACGATGGCGTAGACCTCGCGGTCCGCGTCGGCGCGTTGCGTAGCCGCGCTCTTGCACGAGCCGCTGTAAAGCGCCAACGAGGCAAGGACGAACAGCGCGCCGCGGCGGGGCGCGTGCACGGAGCGGGACGCGATGTGCATGCTTTGCAAAATGCGGGACGTTGCTCGGGGCTCACCCCAGGGCGGCCCGAGTCTCGAGAAACGTGGATCCAGGAGGATACAGCGCGCGGCCCCCCCTGCGCAGCCTTCCCCAAGCTGCGGGCGGCGCCAAGAGTTGGTTTTACCAAGGCCTCACAGGTCCGGCTCGCCGCGCGGCGCAGCCGCTGGGTCCGTGACAGCCCCGCTAGTGTCCGGCTGCGGTTTTGGCGTCGGGCTTCACGACTTTGCCCGCGAGCCGGCGCGAGGCATAGCTCTGCTCATCGATGCGCACGGCGATCAGTCCGCCCCGCTGCCAGCGAAAGCTCACCAGCTCCCGTTCGAGAAAAGTCCAGCTGCCCGCCAACGAGCCATCCGCGCGAACCAGATCCACGCTGCGCGGTCCACCGGCCGTGCCGGATTCGGATTCGCCGACCTCGATGCGCACCGTTTCGACGCTGTTCGACAGCGGATCGAACAGCGCGACGGTATCGGACGCAAGCGCGCCGGCGCGCAGGCGCTCCTCCAGCTCGAGCGGGAAGAGGCTCGGCCCGCTCGAGGGCAGCACCGCTCGCCAGACGCAGGGCCGCCCCCACTCCGTGACTTCGACCGCCGCTCCGACGCGCTCCGCATTGACCGTTCGCGAGCTGCGCGGCCGACGCTCGCGCCAGGTCCAATGTCGCGCTTCCGCCTCGCAGGTTTCGACGTGCCAGATGTCCAGCTCGGCGTCAGGAAAGTTGACTTGCCATTCGAGCTGCACGTTCGCGCCAGAGTCCGTGCGGTGCAGACTGGCGAAGCCGAGCGCGGGTCCGTCCGGGGTCCGGCGCAGTTCGAAGCACTCGACGCGACGGGAAATCTCGCGCTGCGCCGTCGGCGGGCCTTCACCAGCATGGCTGGCGGACGTTGCGCCGGCGACGATCAGCGCCGTGGCGATCGAGCAGCCAAAGAAAATGGGCCAGCCAGTTGCCGGGAAGATCACAGGAAAACTATCGGGGCGACTCGCCCCTGGCTTGAGCGCCGGATCCCTGCGGCCCGGCTTCGGGACGCGCGAGCTTCGCGAGCCGCTCACGACCCGCCCGCCAGGCCGCCGCCCCGATCGCGAGCCACAGCGCGGCGCACAGCGGTCCGATCCAGAACGGGCCGCCCAGGCGCGCTTTCAGGTCGACCCAGGCCAAGTGATTCCAGCCCAGTTCGCGTGCGTGTTGCGGGTGGATCGGCTCGTCGCTCTCGACTCCGAACAGTTCGCGCGGCGAATACTCGTCTTGCGCTCCGCGCGCGCGACTCGCGGCGATGCGCCAGTGCGCCCAGGGCGCCGCAAAGTTCCAGTCCCATTGCATCCTCAGAAAACGCGCGTCGTCGCGCTCGCGTTCGTCCCGGCCACCAAGCTCGGGCCACTCGATGCGCGCGGCCTGCATTGCCAGATCCTGATGCGTCATGTGGTCGACGAGCACGCCGGGTAGCGACGTCGCAAGACCGAGCAGCGCGAGCGCGACTGCGGCGATGAAAACTCCGCGCCGCTCGCGCGCGCGATCGAGGGCCAGCGCGACCGCCGGCCACAACAGCGGCAGGATCGCCAAGACGTAACGCGGCCCATAGGTCCACGCGCCGTGCCACGATTGTGTGAACACGACCGGCGCGATCACGGCTGCGGACGCGGCTGCCGCGACAAACGGCCAGGCGCGTTCACCGCGCGCTCGCGACATGCGCCAGCCAAGCGGCACGAGCAACACCAAGGGCGCCATCCACAGCAAGCCCTTGGCTGGCGAGAGCAAGAGTCCGGCGAGCGCAGGCAGCGGCGGGCTGGAAAAAAAAGTTCCGCCGGCCAGCGCTGTGCCGTAGCCCGTTTCGAACATGGAACCGAAGCGGCGCTCGTTCGCGAGCAAGAACAGCGCGGCAGCGCACAAGAGTGGCGCGAGCAGCGCCGCGTACTCACGCGGATTCGCGCGCTGCTTGTGGAGACTCGCAACGTAGGCCACACCAATCACGCAGGCCGCCGGAGCGAGGGCGACGCGCGTGAGCACGGCGAGCCCAAGTGCCGCGCCGCCAATGCAAAGCGCGAACATTCGGCCGGACGATTCCCCGCGGCAGCGAAGCCAGCGCTCGCAGGCCAGGCAGAGGAAAAACATCCCCTGCACGTCGGACAGGGTCGAGCGCGCCTGTGGCCAGACGAACGTGGTCGTGCCGAAAAGCAACGCGGCCAGCCAGGCCTGCTTGCGCGCCGCGCCCAGTCGGCGCGCGGCGAGGAACACCAGCGCCGCGGTCGCGGCCGCAAGCAGCGAATTGCGCCAACCCACGGCCAGGTGGCGCCAGTATTCACTGCGCTGCGCGCCGTACTCCACGAAGCTGGCGTGACGTATTTCGACCTCAGGAAAGCTGCGCTCCAGGCACGCGCCGGCGGCGTAGAAGGGCAAGGCGACCAGGGCCTGACCCACGCCGAACCACGCATACCAACGCGCTTCGCGGCCCGGGCCTCCCGGTCTGACGTCGAAGCGCGCGGCAACGATTGCGCGCGCTTCCGGAGTGTCGGAGAGCGCCAGGTTTCCGTGCTGCGCCAGACTGTGAACGGTCTGGAATTCGACTTCGGCGTCAGGATTGTCAGGCAAACCGCTGAAGGTCAGCGTGTAGAGCGCAAGCAGCAGCGCAAAAATGGCCAAGGCACCGGCGCGATCCGCGGCGTCGACGGCCCCGGCATGCAACCTCGCAGCCCCGTCGGCCGGACTTCTGCTGGCATTCAAGGCGTCTGGTAGCGCAGCGCCGCCGCGCGCGGTCCGATGTACAACGAGACGCCGCCGAAGTCATGCCAGCGCGCGAAGCCCATGCGCTCCAACTTCCCAAGCAGCGCGGGATTGATCGCGCGATCCTCCTCGCGCACGAGTGCGATCACGGCCTGCACTCCGGCGGCTTCCATGCGAGCGAAGAGCGTGGCATCGAAATCGCCGGGATGGCGAAAGAGCTTCAAGAGTTGCTCCAGGCGCGGCAGGTACTGCGCTTCACCAAGCAGCAGGTCTTGACCCGCAGATCCGTACACAGGGATGCCTGCGCAAGCCGCAAGCCCAAGTTCAGGCAGGTCGCGCGTCTTGCGGTAGGGATTCTGCGCGGGACAGGCGAGCAGCAGCGCGTGATCGGTTGCAAGTCGGACGTCTTCACGCAAGCAAGCGAGCGCGGCGCGCAGATCCACGGCGGAAGCCTCGCTGCTGATCGGTTCCAGGGAGCGCGCGGTCTCGCCGAGCAATGCATCCCTTTGTGCAGCTCTTGGCCAAGCTGAGGAAAGGCGTTCGCCGAGCACCAAGAGTCCGGCCATGCAAAAGCCGATCACGGCTGCGAGCGCCCGCCAGCGCCGCATGCCAAAGGTCCAGCGGACTGAAGCGAACAGCACGGCACAGGGCAAGGCCATGAAGAACAGCGCCAGGCTCCAGGCGCTTGCCCGATTCGTCCAGGAATTGTCGAGTGAAGCCGCGCTCAGTCCTAGCAGGCCGGCAAGCGCACACAACGCAAGCACCACACGACGCTGCGGCTCGATCGCCCGTCGAGCGAGGTAGACACCCGCGATGGCCAGGGCCACGGGCCCGAACAACCCAACTAGTTTCGCGCCGAGCGGCAGCGACTCCGCGGCGAGCGGAACAGCGAGCGGTTCCAGCCAACGAACTTGCGCCAGCCCGGGCAACGCCGCGAGCACGATGCCGAGCAGCACGCGCGGTCTGGCCCGCGCGTCGCAGAAGGGCGAAAGGGCGGCCAGCAGCGTGGCCAAGGCCGCGGGCCACGCGCTGGAAAATTCGAGCAGCAGGGCAAGTCCATGGAAGAGCGCGCACATTCCGACCCAGGGCCGCTTGCCATGTCGCAGCGCGTGCGCGCCACAGGCGAGTGCGCCGAGCGAGAGCATCAGTGCCGCGGCCGAGGGTCCGGGACTCAGGAAAGGATCGAGCGCGGCATGGCCGCGTTGGGCTCCGAGCGAAGCGAGACAGCCTGCAAAAAGCGCGAGACCCGTCGAGATCGCGCTGCGCCGTGAGTCGCTCCACAGCGTCGCGGCGAACTGGAACAGGAGCAGGGGCGTCAAGAGCAGCGCAAAGACCGAGACCAGCGCGTGCACGAGTGTCGGTGCACAGTCCAGCGCTCGCATGCCGAAGGCCGCGAAGGCATCGGCGGCCCAGGCCCGCGACCACGCTTCGCCCGCGAGCCATGGATGCAGCGGAGGCAGCGAACGATCCGCGGACATCGCCAGCGCGGCGCGCAGCAGTCCCGCGCCGGCGAAACGTGGCTCGTTCCCGCGCAACAGCAACAGACTTGTGCACAGCGCCAGCAGGGCGGCCAGACCGACGATCGAGAGCTGAGCGCGAGACCAGGCCACGCTGCGAACGCTCCTGCGCAGCGAAGCCAGGTGCGCCGCTGCACAGGTCAACGCGGTTGCGACCAGCGCATCGCGGCCGTCGAAGACGAGATGCCAGGCGCCCCACATCAGACCGCTCAGGAAAGGCGAGAGCGCGAGCGTGAACAGCGCCAGCTTGAGCGGATCCGGGGGCGTCGGACTCCAGCGCGCCAACAACGGCAGCGCCGCGGTCGCGAGCAAAGCCACTCCGGCGCAGCCGGGCAAGCTCCAGCCGGGCAGCACTCCGCGCGCAGCGAGCGCTGCGATGAGCGCCAAGGCAGCCAGCACGAGGGCCAACTTGTCGAGCCGCGCGCGGCGCTCCGGCGGGGTCGCCGAAGGGACGCCGGCGGAGGCTGCCGAGTCGACTTCGTGCATCGGCACTAAGGCTTGCGCTCGACGCCGAAGGCCGCCCGCTCCAGCTGTGCGCGCAGCTTGGCGCACACATCGGGCCGCGAGGCTGCAATGTCCACGCGCTCGGCCGGATCGGCGATGCGATCGAAGAGCGCGAGTTTCGTCACACCCGCCTGCGTGGTTTCGAGCAGCGCGAACTCGCGGGTGCGCAAACTCCGCGCTGAATTGGGGCCGCTGAGTTCCGCGTAGGCAGGACGATGCTCGAACTCGAACTTTTTGTACGAGTCCACCACGGGCAGCAGCGAGCGGCCGCTCTGCGAACGCTCGCGCGCGCTGAGCGCCGGCAGGCCGAACCAGTCGCAGATCGTCGGCGCCACGTCCTCGATGCCGACCGGCTCGGCCATCACGCGCGAGCCCGTCAAGGAACTCGGGTGGCGGAACAGCAGCGGCACCGAGACGACATTGGCCGTCAGACCAGAGCTGCCCCAGACGCGCGCTGGGTCCTCGCCCAACTCCACGCCGTGCAGTCCGGCGAAAACGAGAAGCGTCTGCCTCCAACGCGAGCCGTCCCGGCCGACATTGCGCAGCGCCAAGACCAGCGTGCGCACGCTGGCCGCCACACGCGCCACATCGCCGTCGTAGAGATCGACGATCCGCGCGCGATCGGCTTCGTCGGCTTGGACTTCGCCGCGTTCGAGTTTCGTGAGGTAGGCAACCGAGCCGTCGGCGGAACCGCTGTAGTTGGGATCGGAATACAAGCGCGAGAAATCCAGCACGCCCGGTGCCTCGCCGGGCAAGGGCGGCGCTCCGCGCGGATCGTAGGGTGGATCGCAGCCTGCAAGATGCACCCACACGAACCAAGGCTTGGCAGGCTCCTGCTCCGCCTGCTCGATCCATTGACGCGCCTGGTCGATCGTGACCGCGTCCGAAGCACGATAGATCCACGGATCGAAGCCTTGGTCGAGACCGCGCGCTTCGCGCAGCCACACTCCGGAAGTGAACGCCGCGGCCCTGAAGCCGGCATCGCGAAAGCGCTCCGCGATCGTTGTCGCTTCGTTTTCCAGCGCGCGGTCCTCGGCAGGATCGGCGGCGACAGCGGCGCGCGTGCCAGTCATCAGCGCACACAGCGCCGGAAACGTGCGCGGGCTGTTGGAAGATGCGTCCGCGAACAGGACGCCTTGCTCGGCGAGGTCGTCCAGCGCCATGGCGCGCAGCTGCCGGTGCTCCTCCTCGGTCGCGGGCCAGGCGCTCGTCGGCCGCGCGTACATATAGGCCGACAGATGGTCCTTGCGCAACGCGGACGTGGTCACGAGCAGCACGCTGCGCGGCGGATGGCCCGGCCGATGATGCTTGGCGCGTGAGCAACCCGGGGCCAAGGCGCAAAGCAAGAGCCAGCCCAGGCAGACTCGCCGGCCCCAAAGCAAAATCGCTGCCTGCTTCACGCCAGGTTCTCGCCACGGGTTTCGCGTTCGAGCCACTCGCGGTAGCGCGGGCTCATCTCCGCCGGCGCGATGGCGATGCACTCGGGCACGTCATAGGGGTGGGCGCGCTCGAGCCAGAGCATCAGCTCGCCGATGCGCGAGGCATCGGTCTTCGCGATCAGCAGCACCTCGGTGGCGCTTTCGATGCTGCCCTGCCAGCGATAGACACTGAAGGCGCCAGGGATGCCGTTGACGCAAGCCGCCAGCCGCTGCTCGACCAGTTCGCGCGCCAAGCGCTCCGCGGTAGCGAGGTCGGGAGCGCTGATCAGGACGATTCGTGCAGCTTCCATGCGCCTGGTGGGTATGCGCGAGGGCTGAACCGGCGAGCCCAGGCCCGCGATCTGGTTCTCGCTCGTGCGTGAATCAGGATAGCTTCACGAGCGCAGGCGTGCAGCACGATCGCTGGCCCACTAGAATCCTCGCTCCGCATGTCGATCCTGGCCAATGCCGTCCTCGGAGTGCTGCCACACGTCCCCAAGCCCGTGATGCGCGTCTTCGCGCGCAACTACATCGCCGGGGAAACGCTGCTGGAGGCGCTCGCCAAGCTCGAAGAACTCGCCCGCGAGGGCCATCCGGGCATCCTCGACATCCTGGGCGAGGATGTGACCAGTCAAGCGGCCTCGAACGCCGTCGTGGATCAGTACGCCGAGGCTGCGACCGCGCTCGCCCTGCGAAAACTGGATTGCTATGTCTCGGTCAAGCCAACCCACGTGGGCCTGCGGCAAAGCCATGCCCTGGCGCTGGAGCAATACTCGAAGCTTGCCGGTCTGCTGAAAACGAAGGGTCAGTTCCTGCGCGTCGAAATGGAGGACGCGACGACCACGGACGCCACGCTGGCCATCTTCGAAGCGCTGCGCGAAAAACACGACAACGTCGGGATCGTGCTGCAATCGCGCCTGTTGCGCACGCCGGCCGACATTCGCGCGCTGGCGCCCGGCCCGCTTTCCGTGCGCATGGTCAAGGGCATCTACCTCGAACCCGCGGAGATCGCGCACACGGAAGCCGAGCCGATCCGCGCGGCCTACGTCGAGTGCGTCAAGCTCTTGATCGAACGCCGCGCGAAAGTCTCCTTTGCCACGCACGACGAAGGGCTCGGCGAACGCCTGCTCGCCTCGGTCAAGGCCGCCGGGTATTCGAAGCAGGACTACGAGTTCCAGGTGCTGCTCGGCGTGCGCCGGGAATTGTGGGCGCTGTGGAAAGCGGCCGGCCATCCGGTGCGCGTGTACGTGCCCTTCGGGCCGGAATGGAAGCCCTACTCGCTGCGCAGGATGCGCAAGAACCCGCAGATTTTCTGGCACGTCGTGCGCGCCAGCTTCGGGCTGCACTGAGGCCTACGGCGTAGGCTGCCTGACAAACGTTCCGTCCGAGCACGGACGACGCGGGCTCAAGCAGCTACTTGCCCAGCGACAATCGGCGCGCGAGGACTTCCGAGAGCACGCCCGTGCGCAGGATCTTCTTGGCGGTGGCCTGAAAGTCGTAGGCCACGCGATGCCAGGTCACCTGGTGATCTTCGAGCACCATGTAGCAGGCGCGATTGTCACCGTCGCGCGGCTGCCCGACCGAGCCGACGTTGACGAACGCTTTCGCGTTGCTCGGCAGTGGCATGCTGATCGTCGTGTGGCCCCCCAGCCCGTGGAAGACAAGATCCTCGCTGTGCATGCCGGGATGGTGAGTATGTCCCGCGAAAGCGATGCCTTCGAAGGAATCGAAGATGGCGCGCAGCTTCTCGGGGTTCAAGAAACCGTCGGTCGAGAGCACGTACTCGCGCACCGGATCGCGCGGACTTCCGTGCACGAACAGGAAGCGGCCCTCGCGGTGCGTCAGTGCGAGTTCCTTGAGCCAGCGCCAGCGCGCCTTCTTCTCGCTCATGCTGTACCAGTTCGGCTGCATGCGCGCGCGCGTGAACTCGAGCGCCCCGCGCGCGTGCGG
>JAYUUV010000074.1:0-3918 GCA_043754695.1 Planctomycetota bacterium | reverse complement strand
CCGCTGAAGGGCGCCATCGTGCTCGCGGTTTCGCCGGCGAATCTCGGCGGGCAAGGCAATTCAGCGGGCGGCGGGCTCTATCAGGGCAACACTGACGCCGAGGGCCGCTACTCGATCGAGCATGTCAGCGCGGGCGGTTACTTCGTCCTGTTGACGCGCGGCGATCAGGCGCTCAATCCGATGAGTTTCCTCGGCACGCTCAACTTCGACCTCGTGACCGTGCCCGCCGACGAGCGCGTGAAGTTCGACATCGTCGACACATCATCGGGCGCCTGTCGCGTGTTCGGCCAGGTCAGCGCCGCGGGCGAACGGCTGACTTCGGGCAGCATCGCCGCAATTGGCTTCGAGAGCGAAAGCCTGCTCGGCGTGGATTTCAAGCTGGCACAGATCAAGGACGACGGCAGCTATGAATTCAGCGGGCTTGCCGCCGGCATGTACACGTTCCAGATCACGGAGCTCACGCGCGGCCGCCGGCCCGACCAGATTCAGATCGCGGTCGAGATTCCCGACTTGCCCGAGGCGCGTGTCGATCTCGAATTGCCCCAGGGCGGGATTGAAGGCCTGGTGGTTGCGCGCGACGGTGGCGAGTTGCTCGAAGGTTGCGAACTGATCCTGGCGCGCCAAGACGCGCCGCGACCTGCCGGCCTGCTCGGCCAGTTGCTGAACCGCGACAACGGTTCGGCGCGTGTGCGCAGCGACGCCAAAGGCGAGTTCAAATTCGATCGTCTGCAGGCGGGCAGCTACCGGCTCTCGCTGCGGCCGCCGCGGCGCAACGAGGGCGAAGCGCATTTCGCGCAACCACTGCCGCAGGACATCGAAGTCCAGGAAGGCGAGCTCCGCCGCGACCTGCGCATCGAACTCGCGCCGGCGCTGGCGATCAGCGGCAGCGCGCGGCGCACCAACGGCGATCCGCTCGAGGGCGTCGAAGTGATCGCAACCCGTGTCGACAAGGCCGGCCTGCTGCCCGAGCGCGCGAGGAGCGATCGCGAAGGCAAGTTCCGCATCGAGAATCTTCCAGCCGGGCAGTACACCCTGACGGCGGACAAGGACGGTTTCGCGACCGCGCGCGAAAAGAAGTACTCGCTGGGCGAAAGCGGCGCGGTCGAGTGTGTGCTGGTGCTCGCCGAAGGTGTCGAAGTCAGCGTGCGCGTGCTCTCGCCCGATGGCGAGCCGATCGCCGGTGCGACCGGAAAATTGGTCTCCGAGACGGGCGATGCCAAGGGCTTTGCAGACGCGGGCCGGATGTTGACCAGCCTGTTCGCCGGCAAAGGCGTGTCCAATTCCAAGGGAATTCTCGCGCTCGGCAATTTTGCGCCGGGCAAGTACTCGCTCGAAGTCTCGCGCGGCGGTCAGCGCGCCAAGCAGGCGCTGGTCCTCGAAGAGGGGCCTGCGCTGACGATCACAGTGCGTTTGAAGTAGGCTGTCGATGATGCTCGCCGAACTGCTGCTGCAAGTGTCCCTGTTCGTCTCGCCGCTGTTCCTCGAGGAACAAGCGCCTGAAAGCCGCTCGGCGCGTGCGTTGCTCGTCGCCTGGGATCGCAGCAAGCCCGAAGCCTCGGCCGCGCTGCGCGAGACTGCGGAACAACTGGCCAAGGAACTCGCGCTCAAACTGCGCGCGGGAGCCAATTTCGACGAACTTTGCGCGCGCGCGCGCGCGACTTCGGACGCAGGCGGTGGCGCGGTGCTCGGCACGTACTTCCCCGGCCTGCTCGCGCCGGCGCTGGACTCGTTCCTTTTCCAGGCTGCGGAATTCGAGGTCTCAGCGCCGCTGGAATCCGAAACCGGATTCCAGATCGTGCAGCGCATCGACCGGCTTGCGGGCTGCCGCGGAATTCTGCTCGCGGGCAAGGATCAGGCCGCGAGAGTCAAGGCCGAAGATTTGCTGAAGAAGCTCAAGGCCGGTGCCGACTTCGCCGAACTGGCGCGCGCGAATTCGGACGATCCCGACAGCCGGGCGCGCGGCGGGGCGCTCAGCATCTTCGAGCGCGGTCCGAGCGATCGCCTGCTCAAGAGCGCCGCGTTTCAGCTGAAAGTAGGCGAGTTCGCCGGACCGATCGAATCACCGCTCGGTCTGCACCTGATTCAGCGTGTGGACCCGGCGACGCTCGACCCGAAGCTTGCGCCGGAGACCGTGGCGAGATTGCGAATGATCCTGGTCGCTTTCGGCGGCGCGCGCGGTGCCAATCCGTCGCTGGTGCGCGAACACGCTGACGCGGAGCGGATTGCCAAGGAACTGGTGAGCCGGATCCGCGCGGGCGAAGACATGGCGGAACTCGCCGCGACTTGCGACGACGATCGCGGCGGCAGGGCGCGGCGCGGGGACGTGGGCTGGATCAGACGGCGGACGGCGCAGGTTGATCCGGTCGTGGATCAGGTGTTTACGATGCGGGTGGGGGAGGTCGGGGATCCGATTGCGAGTGATAGGGGGTGGGTGATTTTCAAGCGGGAGAGGTGAGGGCGACGCGCTGGTTATGGGATTGGTGATCGCTGCCAGTACGGAGCCAGGCACCGCTCCAAACGGTTGCGTCGACGCAACGGCGCTGTGAGAGCAACGACCACGTCGAGCTGGGCCGGCAACGGCGCTGTGCTGGCAGCGGCGGCAACCGTTCGGAGCGGAGCCAGGCTCCTGCAACGGCGCTGTGCTGGCAGTGGCGGTAACCGTTCGGAGCGGAGCCTGGCTGCTACTTCCCGTCGTAGCCCCAGCTGCCGTTCACGGTCGCGAAGCGGATGCCGATGATGTCCAGGAGCCAGTCGAACCAGCCGAAGTAGGGCGTGACGATGACGTGCTCGATCTGCATGTTGACCAGGCTGGCATCCGAGGCGTTGTCGCGGGCGATGTCGACGGCGCGCTTGGGCAGGTCCCAACCCAGGATCGTGAAGGCGATCGCCGACGAGCTGAACGTGCCCGAAGTTTGCGTCTGGCGATCGAAGGACACGCTGGCGCAGGAACCCGAGTGAAAGCCCACTGCCGCAATCGACAGGGCGAACACGAGACCGGCCGTCTTGGCAGAACGCATCATGGGACGATAGCTGCGCGCCAAGCACGATGCCAGCACGCGCGTCCACACGATCGGGCTTCGGCACAGGTATCTTGAGCCCCATGACGCTTCGCGCCGACCGAATCCTGACCGCGAGCGAGCTTTTGGCACGCCATGAGCTCGCTTTTGCCGCCGCCTTCGGTCCAGGTCGGCTGCCGCGCACGTTTTTCTCGCCAGGGCGCGTCAATCTGATGGGCGCGCACCTGGACTACAACGGCGGCCCGGTGATGCCGACCGCGATCGACCGCGGCACGTTCATCGCGGTCCGGGAGCGCTTGGACCGGCGCCTCTGCTTGTCTTCGACGTCCGAGCGGCAGACCTTCGAGCTCGACCTCGACGGCCCGCCCTTCGCGCGGCAGGGACAGTGGGTCGACTATCCGGCCGGCGTGTGCGAGAGCCTGCGGCGGCGCATGCCGGATGCCCGCGGACTCGACATCCTGTTCGGCGGGAACCTGCCCGTCGGCGCCGGCCTGTCCTCGTCGGCTTCGATCTGCGTCGGCACCGCACTCGTGCTCGACAAAATGTGGGGGCTTGGCCTAGGCGCGCTGGAGCGCGTCGAGGCTGCGCTGATCGCCGAACGCGAATTCGTCGGCGTGCGCTGCGGAATCATGGATCCCTACGCCGTCGGCCTGGCCGTGCCCGAACACTTGCTGTGGCTCGACTGCAAGGACGGCTCGAACGAGCACCTGCCGCTTGACCCTGCGCGCATCGCCATCGGTGTCGCTGACACAGGCGTGCGCCGCGAACTGGCTCAGGGTGCCTTCAACGAGCGCGTCGCCCAGGCTGCGGCGGCATTTGCGGCGCTCGCGCCGTTCGCTCCGGGGGCGACGTGCCTGCGCGACATCTCAGTTGAGCTGTTCGCTGACCGGCGCTCCAAGCT
>JAYUUV010000073.1:0-9724 GCA_043754695.1 Planctomycetota bacterium | reverse complement strand
TAGGGTGGGGAAGTACCTGACTCGGTATCCGGCCGCGACTGCGGGCCTGAGCAGGGCCCCGCAACCGACCACAGTGGCGACGAGGGCTTCTTTGGGCGGGCGAATCCGCGCTGGAGGCAACTTCTCCGCATCCGGTCGTGCAACTGTCGCGAATAGGTCTCCATGAACAAGTTGAGTTTGCCGGTAATGCTCTGGTTGGCTGCGGCCTTCCTCTCCTTCACCGCTTCCGTCGCCTGCTGGTTCTTCGTCGACAAACCGACGGGGCTCTACATCGGTTTATGGGTGCCTTCGATTCTGGCTCTGGGCTGCCTGCTGAGTTCACAGCCGCAGCGCAGGCTCGAGGATCAAAGCGTGCGAGTGGGTGCTCATGTGAACCTGCCGAGCAAGGCGCGCTAGGAACAGGCGGATGCCATGACAACTTTAGACACCATCGTCTTGCTGTTTGGGGTACTGGTCTCCGGCTTGGTCGGAACCGGGTTTCTGATGTTGTTCTACGGCCATGCTTTCGCCGCGCAATCGATGCGAGAGTCTTCCGAGCTCGACTCCGGAGCGCCAGGTCTGGAGAAACCATGGGGTAAGGCGCGGGGGTAAGGCAGTACCTGGTCCGATACTTGACGTCTCGATGCCGTAGCTACACTGCAGCGCCTTGTCCGACCCGCTCGAAATCACCCTGCTTCTGACCGGCGCAACGGGGTACATCGGCGGTCGTCTCGCGCCGCGGTTGCTCGCGCGCGGCTATCGGCTGCGTTGCCTTTCCCGCAGCAGCGCGAAGTTGCTCGCGCGCCCATGGGCAAGCGACCCGCGGGTCGAGATCGTCGAAGGCGACGCGGGCGACGAGCTCCAGCTGTCGAGAGCCATGCAAGGATGCAGTGCGGCGTACTACCTCGTGCATTCGATGGATGCCGCAGGGCAGGGATATCGCGAGCATGACCGGAATCTCGCGCTAGCCTTCGGACGCGCGGCAGCCGGCGCGGGTCTTGGGCGAGTGATTTATCTTGGCGGACTCGGCGAAACTGGGGAAGGCCTGAGCGAGCACCTGTCGTCTCGCCGCGAGGTCGAAACCGCGCTCGAGGCCGGCGGCGTTCCGCTCACCGTGCTGCGAGCGGCGATGATCATCGGCTCGGGTTCGGCATCGTTCGAAATTCTGCGCTATCTCGTCGAGCGGCTGCCGGTCATGGTCACGCCAAAGTGGGTCCGCACGCAGTCGCAACCGATCGCGGTTCGCGACGTTCTCCACTACCTGGTATTGGCGCTCGAAACACCCGAGACAGCCGGCAGAACGCTCGACATCGGCGGGCCGGACGTGTGGAGCTATGCGCACATCATGCGCGAGATGGCCGCAGCTTTGAATCTGCGGCGAAGGCTGGTGATCGCGGTGCCCGTGCTCTCGCCTCGGCTCAGTTCGTTGTGGATTCACCTGGTGACGCCATTGCAAGCGAGCATCGCGCGCCCGCTCGCCGAGGGATTGAAGAACCGCGTGGTGTGCAGGAACGACGAGGCCTCGAGGCTCATGCCGCATCGCTGTTTGACGATCCGGGAAGCCATGGACGCGGCCCTCGCGCAGATTCAGACCGGCAGTGTGGAGACGGCATGGTCCGACGCCGGGCCGATGATGGGCGATCCAGCTTGGGCCGGCGGCACGCAGTTCGTGGATCGCCGCGAGACTCATGCCGGCGTTTCGGCGAGCGCCCTGTGGTCGGAGGTTTGTTCGCTCGGCGGCGAGCACGGCTACCACGCCGCGAACTGGCTGTGGCGCTTGCGCGGAATCATGGACCGATTCGTCGGCGGACCGGGTCTGCGCCGTGGACGCCGTAACGCTTGCGAACTGCGCCTGGGCGACGCGCTGGACTTTTGGCGCGTCACGAGCATCGAGGCTCCGCGCCGGCTCGTGCTGACGGCGGAAATGTTGCTGCCAGGCGTCGCGACGCTGAGTTTTGAAATTGAGCCGGCCAACGAATCGCAACACTCGTGCAAACTCGTCATGACCGCCCGGTTCCGCCCGCGGGGTCTGTTGGGAATCCTGTATTGGTATTCCGTTCTTCCACTGCACGGCATCGTGTTTCGGGGCATGCTGAACGGAATCGTTCGCAAAGCCTCGTCCGATTCGCGAAATGCTCGCGGGAAAGGCAGCGCCCATGTCGAATGAGCGATACGTGTATCGAATCAGGAACCCAACCATCCTGCTTTTTTTCGCCGGAAGCGCGCCTGGTGCGTACACGGCGAAATGGTAGGGTGGGGGAATACCTGACTCGGTATGCAAACCTTCGTTCAAATTCCTCGTTTCGCGTTGCGCGCGCTCTTCGCAGTATCGCTTGTCGCGCCGCTTGCCTCTGCGCAAGTCCACTACGACAGCAGCGGACATCCGTGGAACCAGCGCGCGTCCGGCGGTCCCGATGCCGAAGTGCCGGGCTGGTACTACAACCTTGGGCTGAGCGGCCTGCGCGCAGAACTCGTCGAGTCGGCGCCGACGCATTTGGTCGTGCGCTATGTCTTCGAAGACACGCCCGCGCATGGTCGCGTGAAAGTCGGCGATCACATCGTCGGCGCGGGAGGTCGGCGCTTCGAGACGCCACACCGCAACGGTTACGGCATGGACGTTTTCGGGCCGACGGGGCCGCTGCTCGACTATGCGAATGCACTCGAGGCCTGCCAGGGCGAAACGGGGGACGGTCGGTTGGCGCTCGAACTCTTGCGCGACGACAAGCCGATCAAGACTTCGCTCGAGATCGGCAAGCGCTACGGAGCCTTCTCGAAGAGCTTCCCCGCCGACTGCAAGAAGAGCGAGCGCATTCGCGGCGAACTGCTCGCGTTCCTGCTGAAGGCGCAGCGCGACGACGGCTCCTTCGGCGATCCCGTGCTCGATACCTTTGCGCCGCTGGCGCTGATCGCCAGCGGTTCGCACGAGCACATGGCTGCCGCGGAACGCAACGTCCGGTTCCATGCGCGCACGACGAAGGCAGTCGACAAGGACGGCCTGATCAACTGGCGCTACATGGCGGCCGCGATCGTGATGAGCGAATTCCAGCTGGCGACGGAGGAGCGCTGGGTGCTTCCCGAGCTGAAGGAAGTGCGCGATTTTCTGATTTCGTCGCAGTACATGTCGCTCGATCAGGTCAATCCGAACGCCAAGAAATCGCACCCGGACAGCTATCCGAAGGACTCGAACCAGCAACATGGCGGTTGGGGACACAACCCGGGCTTCGAAGGTTACGGCCCGATCGCGATGCTGACGGGCCAAGGCGCGCTCGCGCTTTCGCTGATGCAGCGTTGTGGAGTCGAGATCGATCGCGGACGGCTCGACGCGGCGCTTGCGTTCATCGAGCGCGGCACCGGCAAGAACGGATATGTGTGGTACGGCGACGACGTGGCCGGCAACTCGGACTGGGCTGACATGGGACGGACGGGCGCGGCCGGCATCGCGCTTCAACTCAACCCGTGGCCCGACGCGTCGACTCGCGCGCGCGCGCTCAAGCATGCGCTGGTCATCGGTGAGCATCCCGAGAGTTTCCCCGACACGCACGGCTCGCCGATCATGGGCATGGGTTATGCGGCGATGGCGGCGAACGTAGATGAGTCGAGCTTCCGGCGCCTGATGGACGCAAACCGCTGGTGGTTCACGCTCGCGCAGTGCGCGGACGGAAGCTTCTACTACCAACCCAACCGCGACAATGCGGGCTACGGCGAGGATTCGCGCCTGTCGGCGAGCGCCGTGACGGCCTTCGTGCTCTCGATTCCAAAGCACAATTTGCTCGTCACCGGCCGCGCTCCCCGAGTCAGGTGAGAGTATCGAGTCAGGTACTTCCCCAGCCTGCCTTTTCGACGTCGGCGGACGCCCGACTCAACGCGTCGCCGCGTCCAGGAGCGGCAGCACCACAGGTTCAAGCGCCTCGGCGACCAGGCGATGTCCTTCGAGATTCAGGTGCAAGTCCGTTCGCCAGTACGGCGGCACGGGCTGGCGCTCGAAAATCTCGCGCATGTCGAGCAACGGGATCTTCAGTGCGCGCACGCCACTGGTGAAGCGCTGCGCCAGCTCGGCATTGATTCCGCCATCCCCCGCGGGCAAGCCGAGATCCGTGCGGCCGCGCTCGACCACGGGATTGGACTGTGGCCATTCGCATGAACACGCCGCGGGAATGAAAACCATGACCATAGCGATTCCGCGCTTGGAACAAACGTCCTTCATCTCGGCGCACAGGCGCAGCGCGCAGGCCAGCGCCAGTTCCTCTTCCTCGGGCATTGAAAGGAACAACTGCACCTGATTGAAGCACTGGCCCATGGCGCAGGGCGCGGTCGAGAGCGTGTCGTTGCGCCGCTGCACATCCGCTGTCGGCCACTCTTTGCATTTGGTCCCCTGGAAGCGGTGCTCCAACAGGACCAATTCCACGAAATCGTTCCCGCCGTACACCGCGACCACGAACACCTGCGGTTCGAAGGCGGACTCGCGCAACAGCATGCCGAGATAGTGAAACAACGTGTAGCCGCCGACGCCGGCGTTGAGCACCTCGACCGTTTTTCCCTTGCGGCTCGCGCGCAGTTTCGCTTCGAGTCGATTAGGGAATGATTCGTCGTTGTTGCACACGCCGTCGGTGTGCGAATCGCCCGTGACCAGCACGCGCAACGCTGGCCGCGGCACCGACAGGGCGGCGTCCTCGCGGAATCCTTGATCGTTGGTGCGCAGCATCCAATTGCCGTCCGCGCGTTCGGGCCACGGTTCTTTTTCGACGATGTTCGGGCGTTGGCGAAAGTAGGTCCACGGGTCGTAGACCTCGCCTTGCGCTTTGATCAAGAAGATCCTGCCCGCCACAGTCGGCGTGAGGTAGTAGCGCCAGTCTTCGGGATGCTCCGGCGCGAGCGGCCGGTTCAGCGAACTTCCGCGCGCCTGCGCAATCGCCAAGGTTTCTCTTTCGGAGTGGAAAAACTCGAGCTGTGCGCGCTGGCGAGACTCACGCCACGACTTGAGCGCGACGCCGCCCACGAGCAGCGCGCACACGGATGAGACGATCAGGGTCTTTGCGCGCAGGGACAGCCGCATGGACCAAGTGTACCGAGTCAGGTGAATTCGTCCGCAGCCGCGCGGACTGCGGATGAAATCGCCTGACTCCGTACCGCACCGAAGTCAGGGACAAACCACGTACTCCAAACCGTCCGACAACGAGTGTACCGAGTCAGGTGAATTCGTCCGCGGCAGCGAGAGGCGCAGACGAATTCAGCGGAATCGGTATACTCATACTATGAAGTCCATAAGCGAACTTTTTCTTCGCTCGCGAGAGCGAACACCCTGGCTCACGGGGCTGCTCGCGCTCGTGCTGAGCGCTGCGGGGCGGGCGCAGGCCGACATCCTGCTCAACGTTTACGACGTCAATGCGCGGATCGAACGCTTGCGTCAGGACGGGACTCCGGTGTGGACGAGCAGCGGCGGAACCGGCACTGAGTGGGAAGGCTGCACGCTGACTTCGCAAGGACGCGTGGCCTGCACGCGGCGCGGCCCGCAGGCAGGTATCAACCTGTTCGACGCGAGCGGCGCGCAGGTCCAAGAGTTCCCGACGCCGACAGTCGCCTTCGTGCCAGGCGACCTCAGCATGTTCTCCGACGGAACGCTCGCCGTCGTCAGCCAGGCCGGCCCAGTCCAGCTCTACACGCAAGCCGGCACGTTCGTCTCGAGCATGAACGCGGGGGCGCTCCACCCCTTCGGCTGCCACATCGACAGCCACGACAATCTCTTCTTGTGCGACATCGTCGGGCCGTCTGGAATCCAGGGCAGGCTGCACAAGCTCAATCGCGCCGGTCAGGTGCTGCTGTCGATTCCGCTCCCCTGGGATCCCGCGGACTTGGTCGCGGCGCCCGACGACACGCTGTGGGTCGCCGATCGCATCAACAAGAAGGTCCGGCGGCTCGACGCGGGGTTTGGGCAGTTGGGCGAATTTCCGGTGGCCGTGTCGGGATTGTTCAGCAGCATCGCGCTGGCCGACGACGGAACGCTCTTCGTGAGCGGCGAAAGCTCGACGAGCATCTTGCACTACTCCGACACCGGCGTGCTGCTCGGGAGCTTCCCGATCCCGGGTCCTAGCGGCAGTCCGTTGTTCATGACGATCGAGCGCTGCGCCTCCAGTCCGCAGGCTTATTGCACCGCCAAGCTGAATTCGCTTGGTTGCACACCGCAGATCGCCGCCGTCGGCTCGCCGAGCGCGTCCGCGAACTCGGGCTTCATCGTCTCGGGCGCTAACGTCCGCAACCAAAAACCTGGCCTGCTGCTCTACAGCGTCAGCGGTCGCAACAGCATGCCGTTCCAGGGCGGATTCCTGTGCGTCATGACACCGCTGCGACGCACACCAGCCACGAATTCGGCGGGATCCGCGCTGCCCGCGAACGACTGCAGCGGCGCGTATGCGATCGACATGAATGCGTTCGCACAGGGCTTGCTCGGCGGCAATCCGCTGCCGGCGTTGCGCCTCCCGGCGACGACCGTCGAGTGCCAATGGTGGGGCCGCGATCCGGGTTTCCCCGCCCCGAACAATTCGACGCTGACGGGTGGACTCGAGTACTTGGTTTGCCTGTAGCGCGCTACCGAGTCAGCTGAACTCGTCCGCAGTGGCGACGACTGCGGACGAAATCACTTGACTCAGTACTGCCGTACCGGCGGCAACTGTGGACGAATTCACCTCAATCCGTGCCGCGGCACTGATTCTTCGGATTCCTGGCAGGCGCTCACGCCTTGCGGCAAGTGGATATCGCGTGAGGATGGATCCGATGCAATCGAAGGATTTGGCGCGCGAGCTCGATGCGCAGCGTGAGCCGCTGCGGCGACTTGCGGCGGCGTTGCTCGGCGATACGCATGCAGCCGAGGACGTCGTGCAAGATGCGTTCGCCGCGGCATTGGCCCGCGCGGAACGGCCGCTGGGCTTGGGGCAGTGGTTGCGAGCCGTGGTACGGCGCCTCGCCTTGGATGCGAGACGGCGCGCGAGTCGGCGCAACGCCCGCGAAATTGCCGCGGCGAGACCGGAGCGCAGCGACGAAGCCGACAGCTTGGAGCGCCTGGAACTCGTCGAGTCCCTGGCTCGCGAAGTGCGCGGGCTCGACGAGCCTTTCCGCACGGCGCTCGTGCTGCGTTACTTCGACGGCCTGGCCCCGCGCGAGATCGCGGCGAAGCTGGGCGTCCCTCTGGCCACAGTCGAGTCGCGCCTGGTGCGCGCTCTCGAGCGATTGCGCGAGCGTCTCGATCGAAGCGGCGGACGCGAGCGTTGGCTCGCGGCGACCGTGGCCTGGATCCGTCCCACGCAGGTCCCCTGGCTGGAGATTCTGCTGATGAAGACTGCGATGAAAGTGGTGGCGGCGGCAGTTGTCGTGATTCTGCTCGGATGGTGGACGTGGACGAAGTGGCCAGACGCGGGGCCGGCTCAGAATGAACATGTCGCCGCAAACGTGGCGACCCCGTCGCCAACGGACGAAGCCCTGAGCGCGCCCGCGAATGAAGCGAAGCGCAGCGCACTCGCCACGCCGACTCCCCCGCCGCAGCCGCCGAGTACACCGGCCGCGCGCCTCGCCGGTCTCGTGATCGACGAGAAGGGCCGGCCACTGCCGGACGTGGACGTAGGCGTGCTGCTCGACGGCGAAAAAGAAATTTCCGCGGCTCCGCGCGCGAAGAGCGACGCTCAAGGCCGCTTCGAGTTCGACGAACCCGAAGGCGCGGGCTCCTTGCGCGCGATCGGCGAACAATGGTTCACACTCGGCGCGCCGCCGTTTGGTCCGCGCGCGCTGCCCTGCGAACGTGTGTTGTGCGTCGTGCCGCGCGCCGCGCTCGAAGGCATCGTCGTCGACCGCGATGGGCTGCCTGTGGAAGGAGTGCGCGTCGAGCTCGCGCTTTTCTATGGCACGCTGAAGGTTCCCGGCTCCGGCCCGGACATCTTGTCGTTCTCGCGCGCCGCGATCAGCGCTCACGACGGCAAGTACCGCATCGAAGACGCGCCGGTTTCAGATGCGCCTTCGGTCAGCGCCCGGCGCGCTGGCAGTTCGATCGAGTACTACCGGGGACTCGGCGATCTGCGCGCGCTGCATGGGCGCATCGTCTTCGACTACGGCGGAGAGTACGCGCTCATGCTGCACGGCAAGGTCGTCGACGAGAAGGACCTGCCGATTGTAGGAGCCTGGATCGACGTGGGGCCGAAGGATCACGGAGTGATTTCTCCCGCTGGCGCTTACGTCAAGATGCGCAGCGACGAACGCGGCGAATTCAGGTTTCCGATCGAGAAGGAGCGGACGGACATCGTGCTCAAAGTTGCGGCCAGTGGGCGGCGCTTCGTCACTGTCGAACCCAGCGCGGATCCGACGTTGGAATCGAGTTGGCCGACGCCCTTGATCATTCGACTCGACAAGCCGGCGCTCACTATCAGTGGTGGTGTGCTGAATGAGCAGGGCGATCCCCTGCCCGATGCATGGATCGACATCCTCGACGGAACACCATGGGGATTCGCGCAACGTGTTGACGAAGCCCTCGAGCCGATAGCGGAATTCAGCTGGGAAACGCTCGCCTCCAACCGTGCCTGGACCGATCACGTCGAAGTCGACGCAGAAGGTCGCTTCGAAATCGGCGAACTTGCCGAGCGCGAGTACACGTTGGTGGCTTTCGACCCGCGCAGCCTGCACTTCGTGTGCTCTGAAAAGATCCGCGCCGGTGCGAGCGATGTCGAGCTTGTGATCGACACCTCCGAGCGACGCGAACTTGTCGCAGGCCGCGTCGTGGATTCCAGCGGGGCGGCAATGCCGGGTGCGAAGGTCACGCTTGGCGCGACGATTCCCTGGCGCATCGGAGTCAAGGGTGAATTGCAGCGGGGTACGGGCCGTTCGCTCGAGGTTGTCGCCGACGCAAAGGGCCACTTCGAATTCCGCGGTGTGTCGGCCGAAGCGAATTTCCTCAGCGTTGATGCTCCCGCGTCGCTCTGGTTTGGCACTTCCGAAACTCTGTCGGATGAGTTGGACCTGCAGGAGCTGCGCGTGGTCCTGCCAAGGGTGGTTTTCGTGCAGGTCGAGATTTCCGAGGAGGCCATGGGGCCTGGGAATGAGCCGAACGACGTGTATGCGGTCGACGAGCGCGGCAGGTATCTGAACAGTAGCCTGAATGGCATGGGCGTCTCCTCGGGTTTCGCGGGCACGCGGCGCACCGGAATTTTTCCAGTTGCCGAATCCGCGGGCTTCCTGATCGTGCGCCACGACCGCGACAACTCGCTACGCATCCCGGTCAAACTCGAGCCGGGCAAGCTGAACGTGATTCGGCGGTAGAACGGTACGGAGTCAGGTGACTTCGTCCACAGTCCCGGCAACTCCGGACGAAGTCACCGGACTCCGTATTCGCGGAGGTGCGGGCCGGCGAGGTTGAAAGGCCGGGTGGTCGGGTGTCAAACACCGAGAGAAAATAGTTCGGAGTGGAGCCTGACTCCGTACGTCTACAGCCGTGTCAGTTCCACTTTGCGGAACTCACAGGGTGCGCCCTCGGCTTGGATCGCGATCTGGCCGTGGTCGGCAGTGCAGCCGGTTCCGTGGTTGACGTGATCGCCGTTGACCCAGATGTCGATGTCGCGGGCGCGGCACTCGATCACCATTTGATTCCACTCGCCGGCGGGCTTTTCCGAGTTGTCGGTCAAGTTCTTGATGCGGCGCGCCTTGTCGCCGTCGACGCCCCACTTTTCCTTCGGGCCGCGACGCGCCTCCATGTCCGGCACCGCGATGTCTT
>JAYUUV010000072.1:0-2497 GCA_043754695.1 Planctomycetota bacterium | reverse complement strand
GGAGAACCGCGCGAGGACAGAGAATAGTTCGGAGTGGAGCCTGGCTCCGTACGCTCAATGCTTCAAAGCGACCGCGGCGTGCGGATGATCTGTGTCGAGTTTCGCGCTCGCCGGCGAGCTGACGCGCGACCACTGGCCACCGGGCAAAACTTCGCGGGTCTCGAGCCAAACGTCGTAGGCACGAAGGGGCAGGCCTTGAAAAGTGACGTCCTTGTGACCCGCGTCATCGAAGAAGAAACGTGTGCGCGTCCGCGGCTGGCTCGAACCCGCGTCGGCGAGCGCGACGGCCCATTCCTGTGTTTCGTGATCGCCCGCTGAATTCGCGCTCACACTCAAACTGCCCGGCTCGCCGACGACGAGCACGCGCTTGGGAGTGGTGGCCTCGTGCAAGACGGTCAGTTCGCCGAAATCGCCCTCGACATAGATCCAGATCTCGCCGCGCGGCAAACCCTCGAGAGTCCAGCGGCCCTCTCCATTCGAAGTGCAGCTGCCGTCGCCTGCTCCGTTCGTGGCGACGAAGACCTCGGCTTTGCCGACAAAACGCGAACCGTCCGGATTCTGCAGTTCGAGTTCGACGCGCCGCGGCGCTTCGAGAACGATCGTGATTTCATTGGGCGGAATCGTCACGCCGAAAAGAGCCTTGGGTGCCAGCCCCGGAGCCTGCGCGACGAGCGTGAAAGGTTGTGCGTAGATCGGGCCGAAACTGATTTCTCCCACGGCGTCGACGGGATCGCCCTTTGGGAGGCCCCCGCGCGGGTATTTCAGGATCACTTTGGCGTTCGCGACCGGTTCGCCATTCTGATTTTGAACGCGAACGCGAAGCTTGAGCGGCGGTGCAGCGATCGCCATTTCGACGCGACGATGCTCGCCCACGGCAAGCGCGGGGATTTCCGCACTGGCCAACACATGTCCGCTGCGGTAGCGCAGCTCCGCATGAAGCGGATTGTTCGGTGTAAGGCCGGAGGCAACGTAGCGCCCCTTTTCGTCGAAAGAAATCCGTACTTCGCGTCGATCGGCTGGACCAGGTCGGGCGTTGTTCACGAAAAGTGGAGGAACGCCGCTGATTACGACTTGCAGATCACGGGCGGCACCCTCGAAGCCGCTGACCGCGAACTCGAGTTGGCACTTGCTCTTGAGCACGACCACGAGCTCAGCCAGCTCGACCGGCGCGGGAACCTGAGTGAGATCGTAGCCGTCCGCCAGCACCGCGATCTTGAGGACATTGAGTGCCAGTGCGAGCTGACATTTGCCATTGGCATCGGTGACGACGCCATCAAGCCCGGTCACGGAGGGCAGGGGCATCACCTTGGCAGATTCGACAGGCTGACCTTCGGAATTCTCGACACGCACTGAGAGTGCGCGCGTCGGCTGGACTGCGAGATCGCCGACGTCCCAGACTCCGTGCGTGATGCCGGGCAGTGGGATGATGTGCGAAGTCGAGCCGCCGCCACCCGGAAACGCGACGACCACCTGCAGCAAATCCGGCAGTTTCCGTTGAATCGCAAATCGAGCGCGACCCTCATCGTCGGCAGCCTTCATCGCTCTCGAAGTATCGTTGCCGGCCTCGCCCTTGCTGAGCGTGACCAGTTCGACCTTGGCGCGCGGCACGGGAGCAGCGCTCGAATCGACTACGCGCAGCCGCAATTCGAGGCCTTCGCTGAAGTGAAGTCGCAGATTCCGCTCTGGAACCGAAAGGTGCAGATTGCGCTGCTCCGTTCCCTTGGATTCGTCGACGGACCAATATGGCCCTTTCCAGCCGAGATTGCCCGACGCACCGCGTTCGAGTCCGTGGAAAGCGAACGCGCCTTGCGCATCAGTCGTCGCCTGCGGACAACCTTGGAGTTTAAGCGTGCCGCGCAGAAGTTCGCGAACGCTCGCGGGCAGTTGCTCGAACGCGGCGAAAGGCTTGAGGTCGGCGATCCAAAGTAAGTCGATAGGTTCGCGCGGAGTCGAGCCGTCGACATCGATCAGACCCGAGAGCTGTTCGCCTTCAGGCAAGGTGATCCGCTGCAACCCGGCCACGAGGTCAATCGTCTGACGAAGCAGCGGGCACCCGGGAGCGAGCACTGCGACTTCGCCGCTGCCGGAGTTTGCCACGAAGTGCACGTTGCCTGTGGCGTCGCTGACACCGGACTCCAGAAATGATTCCTCGCGGAACAGCACGACATGCGCATCTGCAATCGGAGTGCCGTCCGCGGCTGCGATCACGATCTGCAACAAGGCCTCATTCGTCGAGGCCGACGGCGCAAACTCGCCAACGATCGGAAAGCGTGCGCTAGCAGCGGGTGATTCGACCGGCGGAGTCGGCGCTGTTTCAGGGATTGTTGATTTCGCGGAGCGTGTCGAAGTGGATGGCTTGCCCGTCTGGAGCTGGTCGCGCCCTCCACTCGAACGGAGGTACAGCCCAAGCACGACGAGCATCACTGCCACGCCGCAGACCACGAAGATCAGCGCGCGCCTATTCATGGATTTTTCCCAACAGTCGCGCGCCGCGGAC
>JAYUUV010000071.1:0-7200 GCA_043754695.1 Planctomycetota bacterium | reverse complement strand
GGTCGTACGCGCCCGGCGCCAGGATCGCCGTACCCGCGCACGCCGCGGGCAGACTGAGACCGCCGGTGCACTGGTTGACGATCGAGTAGTTGCCGGCGTAGTCGCAGCTGAAATCGACCGGGCTCGCCGGACGATTGAAGATGTTGTATTTGTTGCCCGCCGGATCCTCGAGCACGAACTGGACGTCACCGATCCAGGTGTGCGTCATGCCGTTCAACTTGACTTCCGTGATCACGTTCGGAGCCCCGGGGCTCGTGCACACGGTGGTCGAGATCATCGGGAAGGTCGGCAGCACGGTCGGGTACGTGCCATCGCCGGTACCCGAGCTGGGGAAGGGACCGCCGACGGCCGGGGTCTCGCACAGAACTGTTTGCGCGCTCGACGGCAGCGCAAGTGAGACGGCGGCGAGTGTTGCGCCGACGAAGAGAGAGAAACGTGAACGGGAAACCATCTGATTGACTCCTGAGTATTGGATGGAAATCTCGCGCTCTTTGCCGGGGACGCCCGAAAGCTGTCGGCGCGGATGCGCGGTGGGGCAGGGCTACAAGTCCTTTACCTTACTGGAAATTAGCAAGGTCGGGGGATTTGTGGTCCGGCTCGGATGACTTTCGAGCACGCCATTGCTGAAAGCTGAAGGAGCATGGGCGCGCGCGTTCGATGCCGGGCGGCAGCCTTCCTCCAACGATTTTCTGGGCTGCCCAGCGGCGCTACTGCCCGGCATGATGGGGCCGGATTGGGGGCCGCCCGGACTTGTGGGCATTCACCGAGCGCCCCGGCGAGAACCGTTCCAAGTCGGGGTTGGAACGGCAGCTAGCGCCAGTTCGGCACGATCCTGCAGGGCAGTCTCGCTGAGTCCGGACCCCTGGCCAAGACGGATGGCCTAGGCTGGGGCTCAGCGCGCGGCGAACACCTCGACCCTGCGGCTCGAGAGCACGAAGACCCGCGCGCCCTCGGCCCAGACGTTGCCACCCCGCGGCAGCGGCCCACCCAGCGGCAAGGCGCAGAGCAGCGCGAGGTCCGCGCCGCGGTCGAACATGTAGAGGGCGCGCTCGCTTGCGGCAAAAACACGCTGGGAACTGGCGAGCGCCCGGCCGCTGAAGCTCTCCTCGGGGGCAAGCTGCAAGGCGTCGCGCCGGGAGCCTGAGCGAAAATCCCATTCGGCCAGAGCATGGCGTGATCCGTTTCGCGAGAGCACAAGCGCCTGCCGTCCGTCGGCCGCGATCAGGGCCTCGGCATCCCCCAGCGGTTCCGGCGCGGCGAGCAGTGGCGTGCCGCTGCGCCCCGGGCCGGAGACATCCAGGACATAGAGGTGGTCGGCGTCCGCCGGAGCCCATGCGATCGCGTCGCCTGAATCGGAAAGCGCGCTGCCCCAACCCGTCCAGCCGCGCAGCTTGCCCTCATGGCGTCGATTGCGCACCGAGAAGCGCGCGCGCCCGTCGAGCGGGTCGATCAGCGCCGCGAATCCAAGTTGTGCGCTGGCAAAGATTCCGCCGCTGGAGGCGAGCAGCGGCTGCGCCGGCATCGAGGCCACGCCACGGCGCGCGAATCGTCCGCTGTCGGGTACACGCTCGCCGCCCTTGCCGAGATATGCGTGCCAGCGCAGCGCTCCACTTTCGGCCGCCAGAGCGCGCAGTTCGAGTTCGTGTTCGCCCGAGGACGGGCTCGAGCGTCGCACGAGCACGATCACCAGACCGTCGGTCCACAGTGGACCGGGCTGAAATTCGAACTCGTCGCCGGAAGCCGACGCGTCCGGAGCCTGCGGTTCTCCGGCTGCCGCAAGCGCCCAGCGCAGTCTGGGCCCGTGCTCGGGGTCCAGGCTGTCGATGCAAGCCAGGACATTGGCTCGGCCCGCGAGCGAGCGTCCGGCGACGACCACGGCGCTCGCTCCATTCGACGCGGGATCCAAGCGCCAGCCGGGCAGATTGCCCGGCGCCAGCGTGGGCTCGACTTCGAAGCCGGCGGGCCTGAGCCAGACTTGATTGTCGAACGGCCCGGACAGGCTCGCGTCAGCGCCCGAGAGCAGCCACACGGCAGAAGGAGTTTGCAGCAGTACGCGACCCTCGGCCAGGAACGCCAATCCAGCTTGTGGACCGGTTCCCAGCGGTCGCGGCTTCGGCGCGGGGCCGCGCACGCTCTCGAGCTCGCGGGCAGCCACGAATTCAAGACTGGAAGCGCCCTCGAACGTCGCATGCACGGGCGCCCGAGTCTGCGGCAGCAAGGCTTCGCGAAGCGTGATGGCGCCCAGGATCTGCGCGTCAGCTTGTTCAAACGCTTGTGCATGTCTTCGCGCGCGCGCGAGCCAGCGCCGGGCGGCCTGCGCCTCGCCGCGTTCGAATGCGATTTCCGCCAGCAGCAGCGCTGCTTTCGCCGCAGCCGCGGTCGCGGGCAACTCGCGCTCGAGGCGCGCGAGCAATTCGAGCGAAGCGCCGGCGCGCTCGAGCGCTTGCGCTGCCAGCGGATTGAAGCGTTCTCGCCAGGTCTGTTGACCCGGCTTGGGCAGCGCGGCGAGGCGGCGGAACACGGCCTCTTCGATGCCCTCGGTGAAACGCGCTGTGATGCCTTCGGCGGCAGGCCACGGCGAGGGATCGCCGGGTTTCACGACCGGCCGCGGATTCGCGCTCGCGCCGTTCTTCGAGCGCACGAGCGCGTTGCGCCAAGCTTCGCACACCGGTGTCCACAATTCGGCGCGGGCCGCTTCGCCCCGATCGGGCGAGGCGAAGTCGTTGGCGAAAAGGAACGCCTGATCCCCGCGTGCGAGTTCTGTTTCAGCAGCCGCGTCAACCGGCAAGTACGAATCGTTGTCGAGCGGGCCCTCGACTTGCGCGCCAAGTTTGCCCGCTGTCAGCGCGCCGAGGACGATGGCGAGCGCGACCTGCCCCGCGAATCGTCGCGTCGGATGCATGCACACCTGCGCTCGCGCGGGCTCAGCGTTCCTGGCCAGGCGCGTGAGGATCGACTTTTTGCTCGCGGCGTTCGCGCTCGAGCAGCACGGGATCCTGCTGCGCGTGCAGCAAGCGCTCGAGGCGCGCAGATTCATCCAGCGCGCCTACGTAGCGTTTCACGAGCACTTCCGTTGCGTCGCCCAGGCGCCGTTCCTCGGCCAGGGCCGGGCGCAATCCGAGCACCGCGACCTGGCCGAAAACCGCCAAAGCGGCAATCACCGGGAGCCAGTACAGGAAGATCGCACGCGGGGAAAGCTCGCTGTGTGCCGCGCTCGTCGAAGACGTGATTTCGCTTCCCATGCTGTCCCTCCGCTAGCGCAAGCGCGCCGCTCCGTATGCAGCTCCAGCCCCAAGTTCTTCTTCGATGCGCAGCAGCCGGTTGTACTTGGCCACGCGGTCCGACCTGCACGGCGCGCCGGTCTTGATCTGCCCGGCGTTGGTCGCCACGGCCAGGTCGGCGATGGTCGTGTCCTCGGTCTCGCCCGAGCGGTGCGATAGCACGCAGCGCATTCCGCTGCGGTGCGCGAGCGCGATCGTGTCGAGCGTTTCGGTCAGCGTGCCGATTTGATTGACCTTGACGAGTACAGCGTTGGCGCAACCCTTGTCGATGCCCAACTGCACGCGCGCGGCGTTGGTCACGAACAGATCGTCGCCGACGAGTTGCAGCTTCGCGCCCAGGCGCTTGGTCAAGAGTTTCCAGCCGTCCCAGTCGTCCTGATCGAGCCCGTCCTCGATCGAGAAGATCGGGTACTTGTCGCACCAGCCGGCGTAGAACTCGACCATCTCGGCCGAGCTGCGCGGCTTGCCGTCGACCATGTACTTGCCGTCCTTCAGGAATTCCGCGGACGCCGCGTCGATCGCGAGGCGGATGTCCTTACCGGGCACGAGTCCGACCGAGTTCACCGCGGACAGGATCAATTCGATCGCTTCCTCGTTCGAGCGCAGGTTCGGCGCGAAACCGCCTTCGTCGCCGACGTTGGTGTTGTAGCCCTTCGACTTGCAGACTTTTTTCAGCGCGTGGAAGACTTCGGTGCCCATGCGCAGGCCCTCGGCGAAGTCAGCGGCGCCGAAGGGCATCACCATGAACTCCTGGATGTCGACGTTGTTGTCGGCGTGCACGCCACCGTTGACGATGTTCATCATCGGCACCGGCAACACGTTGGCGATCGTGCCGCCGATGTAACGGTAGAACGGCAACTGGCACTCTTCCGCGGCGGCTTTGGCCACGGCCAGCGAAACTCCAAGCAGCGCATTGGCGCCCAGACGTTGCTTGTTCGGCGTGCCGTCGAGTTCGATCATGCGCGCATCGAGTGCGGCTTGCTCCATGGCTTCGAGGCCGAGCAGCGCATCGCGCAATTCGCCGTTGACGCTTTGCACGGCGCCCTGGACGCCCTTGCCGCCATAGCGCTTGCCGCCGTCACGCAACTCGTGCGCTTCGTGGATGCCGGTGCTGGCGCCCGAGGGCACGGCCGCCCGGCCGCGCGCGCCGCTTTCGAGTTCGACGTCGACCTCGACGGTCGGGTTGCCCCGCGAGTCGAGGATCTCGCGCGCGTGGATTTTCAGGATGTCGCTCATGTGACCGGAGCATAGCTACCCGCAGCGCTGAAAACAGCAAGCTCGAGACGGCGATCGAGCGGCCGTCTAGGTGTCAGGGCGGGCGCTCGGGGAGGCCTCGATTGCCAGCCAGGGTCCTGCTCGCCAAGATGGCGGGCCCGCGCTCGCCCGGCGGGGCATGAACTCTACCGATGCGCGAAGTCATCGCCCTGCCCAACCTGCTGACGCTGGCCAACGCGTTTTGCGGTTTGCTCGCGCTTTCGAAAGGCATCGACGCGCTGGCACTCGATCCTTCGTCGGCGCTCTTCTACACGAAGATGGAAGCCGCGACCTGGTTGATCTTCCTGGGCATGGTATTCGACATGCTTGACGGAAAAGTCGCGCGCTGGACCGGCGGCTCGAGCGCATTCGGCGCCCAGCTCGATTCGTTCGCGGACGCCCTGACCTTCGGCTGCGCGCCGGCGCTGCTGGCCAAGATGCTGATCGAGCACGAGGGCCCGCTGCTGGGTTACCACGGCAACCCGCGCGTTCACTTTCTGTGTGCCGCGGCGTTCAGTCTGATGGCGATCTTGCGTCTGGTGCGCTTCAACCTGGAGAACGAGCCCGACGAAGATGCCCATCAATCTTTCAAGGGCTTGCCCTCGCCCGCGGCGGCGGGTGCGGTCGCCTCAGCGATCCTGCTCTTCCTGGTGGCGCGCAAGCCCGAATTGGAGATGGACAGCGGCACGCCGACGCCGCTCGGTCACTTCCTGCACATGGCCAGGGGACTCGACTTCAGTCTGCCTTGGTGGTTCCTGCCCGCGCTGGCCGGATTGCTGCCCCTGCTTGGCTTCCTGATGGTCAGCCGCGTGCGCTACACGCACATCGCCAGCGCTCTGACCAGGCGCGGGCCGTTCATCGCGTTGGTCTCGCTGGTCTTCAGCGCCTTCCTGGTTTGGCTGGCGCCGATCCCGATCCTGTTCTTCGTGTTCAATGGATTTGTCTTCTTCGGTCTCGTGCGCGCGCTCGTCGTGCGCCGCAAACCGCGTGCGACTTGAGCACCGCCGTCGCTAGCACCCGGGCCCTGGTGGCACTCGGCTCGAACCTGGGCGACCGGCGTGTCAATCTGCAGCTTGCCTTGGCGCGCCTGGCCCGCGAGGAAGGTGTGCGCGTGCTGGCCGTGTCTTCTTGGCACGAGACCGATCCCGTCGGTGGGCCCGCGGCGCAAGCGCGCTATTTGAACGGCGTCGCGCAGCTGGAGACCGAACTAGAACCGCGCGAATTGCTGCTGAGCTTGCAGCGCCTGGAAGCGCGCGCTGGACGCGATCGCGCGCATGAGCCGCGCAACGGTCCGCGCCGACTCGATCTCGATCTTTTGTTCTTCGGCGATCAGCAGTTGACGGAGCCAGGGCTGCAAGTCCCGCACCCGCGGCTCGAGCAGCGCACGTTTGTGCTCGCTCCGCTGTGCGAGCTCGAACCCGAGCGCAGGCTGGCGCAGTGCGGACTCAGCGTGCGCGCGCAACTGGCGAAACTATTGGGTCCAGCGAAAGCGCCTTCCGCCGCGCGCGAAATCGTGCGCTTTGACAATCCGCTCGCCGCCGGAGCCTGGGTCAAGGCGCAACGCGCGCGTGGCTTGAGCATCGGTTTCGTGCCGACCATGGGCGCATTGCACGAGGGCCACCTCGAGCTTGCCAGCAGCGCCGCCCGCGAAAACGATCTGGCCGTGGTCAGCGTTTTCGTCAATCCGCTGCAATTCAACGATCCGCTCGACTTCCAGCGCTATCCGCGCGACTTCGAAGGCGACGGCGCATTGCTCGCGAAAGTCGGCGTCGGCATGGTCTTCACCGGCACACTCGAACAGTTTTTCCCGGGAAAAGTGGGCTCTGACGGTCGACTGGCGGGGGAGGCATGGATCGAACCTGGCTCCAGTGCTAACGGTCTCGAGGGCAGCCGCCGCCCCGGACATTTCCGCGGCGTGTCGACGATCGTGAATCGGCTCTTCGAGCAGATCGATTCGACGCGCGCCTACTTCGGGCAAAAGGATTTCCAGCAAACACTCGTGGTGCGCGACCTGGCCCGCGCGCGCGGTTCCCCGCAGGTCGTGATCTGCCCGACCTCGCGCGAGATTTCCGGCTTGGCCCGCTCCTCGCGCAATCAATTGTTGTCGCTCGCCGAGCGTGCGCGCGCCGCAGGCCTTTTCGTCGCACAGAGCGAGGCGCGCGAGCTGTGGCTCGGCGGCGAGCGGCGCGCCGAGATTCTCGACGCTTGCTTGCACGCGGCGCTCGCGCGCCAGGAATTCGAAGTCGAATACGCCGAGGTCCGCGATCCGGAAGCGTGGACCCCCGACGCCTGCCGGGGGCCGCTCGAGCGCGCGATCGCCCTGCTCGCCGTGCGCGTCGGACGCACGCGCCTGATCGACAATTTGCGACTCGACGAGCCGGCGTCGGGGGTGCGGTGAAGCGCGGGGCGAGCGATGCAGTGCGCGTGCTGGCGCCGTGCAAGATCAATCCGACGTTGGTCGTGATCGAGCGCCGGGCCGATGGCTTCCACGAACTCGATTTGACTTATCTCGCGCTCGATCTGTGCGATCAAGTCGAATTGCGTCCTGTCGCGGGCCGCGCGGGTGTGCTGCGACTCGTAGGTCCGCTGCGCTCCGACGACATCCCCACGGACTCCACGAATCTCGCGCGCCGTGCCACGGCCGCGGTGCTTGAAATCGCGCGAG
>JAYUUV010000070.1:0-10323 GCA_043754695.1 Planctomycetota bacterium | reverse complement strand
GCGGGCGACCTTTCGTATACGCGAGTTGCGCGTACCAGGATGGTTTCGCCCTGCTCGACGCGCGCTATTGCTTCGAACGCAGTTGGCCCGCGCGCACGCAGGATCCGCGTTTGAGCGCTTCGTGGTTTGGCGACAGCGAAAAACGCTTCGACGTGCAGCGCGAAGTCCTGCACGATCGCACGAAGCACGCGGAGCTGGGCCATGTGCTCTCGCGCATCGAGGACCAAGAGATCGCCAGGAAAATGGCGGACGAGGGCGAAAAGATCCGCGAAAAAGTCGAGTCGCGACGCGCGAGACTGCAGGGGCACAGCCCGGGTTCCGTGCCGACGAAGGCCGCTTCGCGCGACGATCGATGAGGGTGCTTTTCGTTTCGCGCGGGTTCCCGCCGCACGGGCGCTGGGGCACCGAGGGCTATACGCTGCAACTCGCACGCGGTCTGGCCCGGGAGGGGCACGCAATCAGTGTCTTCCATCCCGACGTGCGCGACGACGGCGAAGCGTACTCGCTGTATGACGTGCAGAGCGGTCCGTTCCAGGTGACGCGCGTGATCCTGCCGCGCGCGCGTTCCAAGCGCCTCGAGTCGAGCTATCAGGATCCAAGGCTCGAAGCCGCCTTCGAACAGGTGCTGTTGCGCGAGCAGCCCGACATCGTGCACTTCACCTATTTCCTATGGACGCTGTCCGTGCGCATGCCCGCCATCGCGAAGCGACTGGGCCGTGCTTGTGTGCTGACCGCGACCGACTTCGGAATCGCCTGCCATCGCGGACAGTGTTTCGACTGGCGCCTGAAGGATTGCGGCGGGCCCCATCCCGCGGCTGTCTGCGCGCGCTGCATTCGCGAACCCTCCGAAGATGAAGCGAGTGCGGCGCGCGTGACGGGCAAGCGCTGGCTGGCGCGGTCCCTGGCGCTGGTCGGCGGAGTCGGTCAGGTGGTCGTGCAGCGCGATGTCGAGCGTCGCGAAGCCGCCATACGCGCGGCACTTGCGTCGATCGACGAGGCCGTCGCGCCGACGGCGGAAGTGGCGCGCATGCTCGTGCACGCCGGATTGCCACCGGAAAAAATCACGCGCCTGTGTTACGCCGTCGATGCAGAACCACTCGCCGCGGCGCGCGTGCGTCCGCCGCCCAAAGTCGTGCGCATCGGATTCCTCGGGCAGTTCGCGCCGCACAAGGGGCCGCACGTGCTGCTCGATGCCGTCGAGATCATGGAGCGGCGACTGCCGGAGTCGGTGGAACCCTGGAGTGTCGTGCTGTACGGCGAAGCTGTCGACGGCCGTCACCGTTTGTATCCAGCGCGACTCCGCAAGCGCGCCACCAGCCCGCGGGTTTCGATCGCGCCGGCCTTCGAATCGGCCGTGGTGGGGGACACGCTCGCCGGACTTTCGTGCGTCGTCGTGCCTTCGTTGTGGCGCGAAAATGCGCCGCTTTCCGCGCTCGAAGCCCGCGCCGCCGGAATTCCGGTGATCGCCAGCGACGTTCCGGGACTTTCCGAGATCATCGAACCGGGTGTGCACGGCGCATTGTTCCCGGCGGGCGACGCCGCGGCGCTCGCCGACTTGCTGCGCGCGGTGATCCTCGGCCGCATCGCGCCGCGGCATGTGCCCTCGCAGCCGATCGATTATGCCGAGCACGTGGCGCGCATCGCGGGGCTCTACACCAAAGCCCTGGAACGCAAGGCACTCGCGCTTGCCGGCGGACCGTGAAGCCCGAGCTTGCCAAGCTCGGGGAGCGCGCGCGCGACGAGGGGCTGGACATCGGCTTCGTCAGCCTGGGCTTTGCGCCCGACGTCGGCGGAATCGAAACGCACCTCGCTCAGTTGGCGCACGAATTCTTGGCCCGTGGCCATCGCGTGCACGTCTTGTGCATCGATTCGAACAGCAAAACCCCGCCGTACACTTCGCGCGACGAGCTGCTCGCAGGCGTGCGCGTGCGACGCGTGGCGTATCGCTACCACGATCATCGCGCGCTCGCCGATCTCGCCCTGCGGCGCGCGGCCGACGACGCGGTCATGGCCTGGCTGGCCGAAGAACCCTGCGACGTCGTGCACGTGCACCATGCCAGCGCTTTTGGGGCAGGCCTGTTGCAGTCGATCCACGAGATGGGGCGGCCACTAGTCCTGACGCTGCACGACTACTGGTTTTTGTGCCCGCGCGGGCAGATGCTGCGCCACGACGGAGTCGTTTGCGAAGACGTCGTAGCCGCTGCCTGCGGCGTCTGTCTATCGGCGACCTGGCCGCACTTGATGCCGTCGCAGCAAGGCGAGCAGCGCGGCCCGCGCGGCGAATCGATCAGGAGCGACCGGGACGCGGCGAACGCGCGCACGCTGCACGCGCTCGAAATGCTCGCGCTGCCCGCGCGCCTTTTCGCGCCGTCCAAGGCCGCGCGAGCGGTGTACGAGCGCGCGGGTGTTCCGCCGGGGCGCATTGAAGTGCTGCCCAACGGCGTCGACACGCACAATTTATTCGAACACGTCGAAGCCGCGCGGCGCGCCGCTCCGCGCCACGACGGAAAGTTGCGCGTCGGCATCCTGGGCAGCGCGCAACCGTCGAAGGGCGTGCTCGAATTCTCGCGCGCGGCGCTGGCGCTTGCCGACGCCCGGCTCGCGATCGAAGTCCATGGAGCTCTGTGCGACTATCATGGCGATCCGAGTTACGCCGCGAGCCTGCGCCGGCTGGCCGCGTCCGATGCTCGCCTCGAGTTGCACGGCGAATACGCCCACGCCGATCTCGCGCGCATTCTCGCGCGGCTCGATCTGGTGTGTGTCCCGTCCCTGTGGAACGAAGTCTTCGGCCTTTCGGCGCGCGAGGCGCGCGCGGCGGGTCTTTTCGTGTTCGCTTCCGATCGCGCTGGCCTCGCCGATCTGCGCGGCGATCCCGGGGTGCGACTCTTGCCCGCCGGCGATCCTGCCGCATGGACGAGCGCGCTGGCGGAGTTCTTGCGCCTTCCCGCCGCCCTGCGCGCGCCCAAGCCGGCACAGCTGCGCAGCGTGCACGAACTCGCTCTCGAGCTCGAGCGCCACTATGTCGAACTCGTGCGCACGCAACTTGGTCGCGAGCCTGTGCTGTGTTTCGAATTGGAGAGCGATCGCGCTATCGAACGTCCAGCTTCCGTCGCGAGCGAAGGCGAGTTGCCCAAGCGCTGGTGGCAACGCTTCTTCTAGGCGCGCGCGGCGCGTTCCCAGGCCGCGAGCATTTTTTCGGCGAGCTGACCCCAGGTATATCGTTTCAGCGCGAGTTCCCGGCCGCGCCGAGCGCGTTGCTGCGCCGCCGCCGGATCGCCCAGGACTTCCAGCGTGCGCGCCGCGAATTCCGTTGCGCTGTCCGCCAGCCAGAGGTGCTCTGGATCGAGGAACGCCAGCCCTTCGGCGCCGATGCGCGTGCTGACGACCGGCGTGTTTGTCCCCATGGCTTCGACGATCTTGAGCCGCGTGCCGCCGCCGATGCGCAGTGGAACGATGAGTGCGCTCGCGCGCGCGAGCGGCGGCCGCACGTCGCCCATGCGGCCGATCAGGTTCACGCCCTTTCGCGCGAGGTCGCGCACGGCCTCAGTCGAACCTGAACCGACGACATTCAGGCATACGTTCGGGCGCTGGGCCACGATCGTCGGAAAAACCTCGCGCACGAACCAGGCCAGGCCGTCGATGTTGGGCGCATAGTCCAGACTGCCTAGGAAAAGCAGTTCTTGCGGAGCGCGCGGCTCGCCCGTGGGCGCAAGCGCCACTGGATCGAAGCCGCTTTCGACGACGGCACTTTCGATGGATGGATAGCGACGCTCGAGTTCGCTCGCCTCGGCGGCGTTGGTGAGCACGTGATAGCGATGCTTGCGCGCGGCTTCGGCCTCGAGCCTGCGCAGCTTGAAATTGTCGAAGGCCCCGCCGAGCGTCCGACCACGGGCCAGACGCGAATAAAAATCCGTGTCGAGCTTGTGGTGGTGCACGATCACGGGCGTGCCAAGTTCTTCGGGCAGCGCGCGCACGAGGAACATTTCGTCCAGATGCACCAGGTCGAAGCGTTCGCGCGCAAGCTCTTGGGCGAGCGCCTGCTTCAGCGCAGGCGAGTGGAACCAGCGCTCCAATTTGGGCCGCGTGACCGTCATCCACGCGCCAGGCGCGGCACGTTCGAACGACTTCGCCGAAGCGCAGCGGCCTTCGAACTCGGCCAGCCCCGCCGCGGCCGCCGCCGATTCGTGCACGGCGCGCAGGTGAACTTCGGCAAGTCCAGAAAGTTGCGCGAGCAGCTGAAACGTCCGCACACGTCCGCCGCTGTCCGCCGGCCAGGGCACGACCGGCGAAACGAACAGACACTTCAGCGGCTGGGCGGCCACGGTGTCGGTGCCTTGACGTTGGCGCGCAACAAGCGCCAGCCCGCCGGGCTGTCGTGCAGAAGGCATGCTCCCGAAAGATCGATGCGCAGGCGGAACGAGAGTCGCGGCTCGAGTCCGAGCATGCGTGCGAGCAGCACGCGCACCACGTTGTAGTGGCAAGTGACCGCGATCAGTTTCGCGCCGCTTGCGATCGCGCTCTCGAGCTGTGGCCAGGCGCGCACGAGCACGTCGCGGTCGGTCTCGCCACCGTGACGGTTGTAGTTCCAGGGATCCTCGTAGAAGCCCGCGAGTTCGTCGCCGCGCTCGCGCGACAGATCGGCGATCGGGATGCCCTGCCAGTTGCCGCGCTGGATTTCGGCGAGGCCGGGGCTGACCGTCAACGGCGCGCCCGAACCCGCGGCGATGCCGCTGCCCAGACGGTGCGCGCGCACCAGATTCGAACTGACGACGCGCTCCAAGGGCAGCTTCGAAAAAGCTGCAATCGCCGTCTGGGTATCAAGCTCGCCCTGGGTCGAGAGCGGCACGTCCATGCCGCCGTAGGCGCGGCCCTGCCAGTCCTCGTGCACCTCGCCGTGGCGCAGGAGCCAGACCCAGGCGCCGCTGCCAAAGCCGGGGTGGCCGCCTGGCTGGGCAAATTCGCTCGCGGACGCGCCGGGCCGGTCCTGGACCGTGGCCGCGCGCTGAACTGCGGCAAGATTTTTTTCCACGGCCGGATCCACGTTCTCTAGCTTGCCAATCCGCGCCGCGCGCCTAAAGTCCTCGCTTCGATCCGCGACCCTTTGTACTCAGCCCCCATGCCGAAGATCACCCTAGCCTCCAACAACAAGACCTACGAAGTCCCCGTCGGGGCGAAGTTCCTCGACTTCTGCCAGGACAACCGTTTGCCGCACGATTTCGGCTGCACGGTCGGGAGCTGCGGCACCTGTCGCCTGGTGCTCGAAGTCGGTGCCGACAAGGTCAATCCGATCACCAGCGAGGAAGAAGAGACGCTGGAGATGTGCACCAGCGTCCAAGGCGCGCGGCTGGGTTGCCAGCTCGTCGTCAACGGCGACATCCGCGTGCGCCAGATCGATTGAGCGCGGAGGTAACCATGTTCCACGTCGCGGTCGTTCTTTCGGGTTGCGGCTTCCTCGACGGGAGCGAGATCCACGAGTCGGTCCTGGCCCTGGCTGCGCTCGATCGGGCCAAGTTCCGAGTCACGATCGCGGCACCCGCGGTGAAGTTCGCAGTGGTCGATCATTCGAGCGGCGCGCCGCAGAAGGAACGCCGCGTCGCGCTCGAAGAGGCCGCGCGCATCGCGCGCGGAAAGATCGTCGATCTCGCCAAGCTCAGTGCCGGCGACTTCGACGCGCTCTTGATGCCCGGCGGATATGGTGCGGCGAAGACGCTGTGCGATTTCGAGAGTGCTGGAGCCAAGGCGGTAGTCCACGCCGACCTCGCGCGACTCGTGCTCGCCATGCACGCAGCCAAGAAGCCGATCGCCGCGATCTGTATCGCGCCCGCGATCGTGGCCGCGGTGTTGCGCGACAACGGCCAGAGCGCGCGCCTCACGCTCGGCGGCGATCCGGCCATGTCGAAGATTTTGCGCGAAATGGGGCAGGAAGGCGTCGAATGCGCCGTCGATCAGTGCGTGGTCGACACGAAACAGCGCATCGTCTGCACGCCGGCTTACATGTACGACGCTCGCATCTCGGAGGTCGCGGCGGGCATCGACAAGCTGGTCGCCGCGCTGCTCGAGTTGCTCAAGCCGCAGCGCGTGTCCAGCTGATCCAGGCCGGGAAGTGCCCGTCGAGGATCGCGTCGAGTCCCACACGCCGGCCGGCGCGCGAGAGCGAACACGCGAACGAGCACAGCGCGAGCAGGAGCGCATATTGCATTTGCTCGATCGGCCCCGCGAGCGAGAAGCACATCAGCATGATGCCGAGCGCCACGCCGGTGGGCCGCGTCAGCGCGCCGAGGAAAAGCGCGATGCCGCCGACCAACTCGCCCCACTGGATCATTTGCGCGAAGGCTTCTGGAAACGGATAGACCACCGTGTTCATGAAGCTCTCGAACCAGACCGGGCCATCGGCCACGCGTTGCTTGGTCGCGAGCACCATGTCTCCGCCGATCCCGCCCAGGATTTTCTGCCAGCCCGCGATGGCCAAAATCGCGCCCACGCCAAGCCGGATCAACACCAGGCCCCAGCTGGGACCCTCGGATTCGTAGTCGTTCATAGGTTGCGGCTCGTTGAGCACGCGCCATGGTTCTAGCCATCGCCGTGGCTGGAATCCACGACCTGCTGTCAGCCCAGATTTTCCGCCGGCCCGACCAGCAGGCCTTTTCGGCCGCCGACGACGCTGCGGGTCTTGGCCCAGGCGTAACCCGCGCCAAAGCGCGCCAGGCGCAGTGTGTGCTCGGGATTGCTGAGCGCCATGGAGACGTAGTGCCGGGCGATTTTCGGCCGGCGGTAGAAGGCCAGGAGCAGCGCCTGGTACTCGCGGTCGAGCTCTTGGATCGTGATGCCCTCCGGCGCCCAGACGAAGTTCATCCCGTTCATTTTCTGCCAGTGGTCCGGCCGGATCTTCGTGCCGTAGAGGTCGACGTAGATCGGCGAACCCGGATAGGGCGTGAACTTGGTCAAGTTCATGATGTCCATCGGGATGCGCTGCACGAATTCGCGCGTCATGCGGATCGTCTCTAGCGTCTCGCCGGGATAGCCGAGCATGAACAGGCCCTTGGTGCGGATGCCGGCGGCGTGGGTCCAGCCGACGGCCTGCTCGGATTCCTCGACGCGCGCGTCCTTGTCCATCTTGCGCAACAAATCGTTGGAGCCCGTCTCCAGGCCGAAGCTGATTTCCCAGCAGCCGGCCTTGCGCATGATGTCGAGCACCTGCGGCTTGACCGTGTCGACACGCGCCGTGCAGGTCCAGGTGATCTTCATCTTCGAGGCGATCAGGCGCTCGCAGAATTCGGTCACGCGCGTGCGGCTGGCCAGGAACAGATCGTCGACGAAGAGCACGTGGCGCACGCCCCAATTTTTCTGCAAGTGCGCGATCATTCCGACCACCGCGGCGGGCGTGTACGCGCGCACGCGCGCACCGAAAGTCGATGTGTCGCAAAACTTGCAGTGGAACGGGCAGCCGCGCGATGCGGCGATCGTCGCCACCGGTCCGCGCGGGAAATCGAAAATCGCCGGCGGATAGGCGCGCGGGAAATCCGGCAAGAGGTCCCAGGCGGGCATCGGCAGCTCGTCGAGTTCCTTGCGGATCGGCTGCGAGACGTTGACACGCACTTCCTCGCCTGCGCGCCACATCAGACCGGCGATCGCGGCCAGATCGGTTTTTTTCTCGAGCGCGTCGAGCAGTTCGATCAGTGCCCACTCGCCCTCGCCGACCACCGCGAAATCGAAATCGGGGAAGCGCTCCATCGTCTCGCGGCCCATCGACGAGATGTGCGGTCCGCCGACCACGATCGTGACCTCGGGCAGCGCGCGTTTGATGCCGCGCGCGATGTTGACCGCCGACCAGACGCCGACCGTGAACAGGGTGATGCCGACCACGGTCGGTGCACTCTCGACTACGCGGCGCACGACAGCGGCTTCGTCGAGAGCTTGGGCGTCGCTCTCGAGGATCAGCGGCGTCCAGCCGTGTTCGCGCGCGACCGAGGCAAGGTGCAGGAGCCCCAGGGACGGCGAGCGGTTCGTGACGTGGCGGACGAATTCGTAGCCCGGAGCGATGCGCTCGTAGGGCGGATTCACCAGCGTGAGGCGGCGCTGCATGGGCTGAAGTCTAGCCAGGAGCCGCTTCGGTCAATACCCGTCAGGGCAGAACCGGCAATTTCAATGTCGCCGTGTCCGCCTTGCGCGCGCGTTCGGGCAGTGCCGCGCCTAGTCGACGCAGCACTTTGAGCGCCGTGGCGCGATAGCCGGTCAATTTGCCGCCGTAGATCGAGACCCGGCGTACGGAGTCCGGATCGTCCACGGCGAGTTGGACCTCGCGCGTCCTGGAAAAGGCGCTCGATTCGCCGCGCGGCAGCACGCGCAGGCCGGCCCAGGCTTTGATGAACGTCGCGGGGTGTTCGGGGAAATAGCGCTCGAGGCACAGGCCGAGGTATTCGACTTCGGCGGCGCTGGGTTCGACGGCCTCCGGCGCGCCCGTCCAGGCCGTCTCCGTGGTGCCGATCAAAGTGTGTCCCTTCCAGGGCATCACGAACACCGCGCGGCGGTCGCTCGGAGCTTCGACGTAGTAGATACCGCGTACGATCGCGCCTTCGACTTCGAGGTGCGTTCCGCCGACGAGTTCCACCGCGGGCTGGGCGCCGACCGGCGTGCAGCGCGCCTGCATCGAGGAATTCCACGCTCCGCCGGCGAGCACGATCGCGGACGAAGTGCATTCTTGGACCAGGGCGCCTTCGCTCCAGTGCACCGTGTACGTGTCGCCGTCGCGATGGGCCGAGAGCCAGCGCGCGGGCAAACGCAACTGGCAACCCATGTCGACCGCGGATTGGACCACCGCGCGGGTCAGCGCGGCATCGTCGGTCTGGCCGTCGCGATAGCGGAAGACGGCTTGCAAATTCTCGGTCGAGAGGCCGTCGAGCTTCGACCACTCCGTGCGCGGCAGCTTCGCGAAGCGCGAGTTGGGCTCGAAGCCGCCGAGCAGCGAGTACAGCGAAAGGCCGGCGCGCAGTTGCCACGGCCGGCGCGTCGTGTGCCGATAGACCGGGATATGAAAGTCGATCAGGTGCACCAGATGCGGCGCGATTTCGAGCAGGATTTTGCGCTCGGCCAGCGACTCGCGCACCAGGCCGAACTTGGCACTTTCCAGATAGCGCAGGCCGCCGTGGATCAACTTGCTGGAGCGACTCGAAGTGCCCCAGGCGATTCCGCGCTCCTCGAGCAGCAGGACGCGTTGGCCCGCGGCGCAGGCGGCCTGGGCGACCCCGGCGCCGTGGATTCCGGCGCCGACGACGACCAGGTCGAACTCGCTCAATGCCAGGCCTCGCCCATGGCCAAGGTCGCAGGTCCAAGCGCAGACGCCATCTCCGCGTAGTCGAAGGTCTCGATGAAGCGCACGCCGCGCGCGGACAGCACGCGAGCCAGCGCCGGGTCAGAAACCTCGTAGACCGCGACCTGCGCGCCCGGCACGGTCAAGGCCCCGGAGAACGGCAATCCGAAGACATCGGTGAACACATATTCCGGCCGCAGAGCCGCGAGCAATTCGGTGCGCGACTCGGCAAATGTTTCGAAGACCGCGCCCAGCGGCAGGCTGCAGGATCGGCGCGCTTCGAGCAGCGCCGGAAGGCTGAAGGAGATCAGCGCGCAACGCGAGCGCACGGGTTCGAGCAGCGGCAGCACGCTCTTCAAGACGGCGCGCGTGCCGTGCAATTCGAGCGTGTTGCGCTTGAGTTCGACGAAGGCGAACGCATCGCGGCGGCGCAGCAGGAGTTCGACCAGGTCCGTAAGGTGGGCGACCGGTTCGTTCTGGAATTGCGCGCCGAATCGGCCGGACTCAGCCGCGCGCAGCTCGCGCACCGCCGTGGCGCCAAGTTCGCCGATGGTTCCCGGACGGCCGCAGACGCGCTGCAGCGTGCGGTCGTGAAAAAGAAAGGGCTCGCGGTCCTTGGAGAGCTGCACGTCGACCTCGACGAAAAGCGCCCCGAAGTCCAATGCCGACGCAATCGCCGCCCGTGTGTTCTCGGGGCAGACGGCGGTATGTCCGCGGTGTGCGATGAGATGGGGGGTTGCCATCGGCGCCGTCAGTATACTGGCGGCATGGATTCATACTCGCCCACAGTTCAGGACCGTTTCAGCTTTGGCCTTTGGACCGTGGGCAACCCCGGTCGCGATCCCTTCGGCGAGCCGGTCCGCGCGGTCGTCGGTCCCGAACGCATCGTCTCCAAGCTCGCCGAGTGCGGGGCCTGGGGCGTCAACCTCCACGATGACGATCTCGTTCCCTTTGGCTCGTCGGCGAAAGTCCGCGACGGGATCGTCGCCGGCTTCAAGCGCGCGCTGGAGGAACAC
>JAYUUV010000069.1:0-7126 GCA_043754695.1 Planctomycetota bacterium | reverse complement strand
TCGGCGTGTAGTCGTAGGTCAAAATCTCCCTGGCGCGTTCGCCGCCGGCGAGCAGCGCAAGCTTGCGCGTCAGCGGCCAGTGCTTCTTGATCAGCTCCGGCGTGGGCTTGAGGATGAAGTCGTAGCGATGCACAGGATCGGTCTGGGCCTTGAGCAGATCCTGCTTGGTCGTGAACGGAAGTCGCGCGAGGTCGTCGACGCCGCGAATCCCCGCAGGATCGACACCCGCCTCGTCGAACATCCGCCGGTACCAGGCCGAGAAGGGATAGAGCTCCTCGCGCACGTGCCGCACCAGCGCCTGGTCCTGGAACTGGCGCAGTTCAGCGGCCGAAGCATGCGCCAGATTGGTCCACAGGGTCTTGTCTCTCATGCTCGCGCGCGGGCTGCGACAGTGGTCATGTCAACCAAGGTGCGGATCGAAGCCCCACAGCTCAAGTCCGCAGTGGCGAATCGGACAGTACGGTGCCAGGCACGCTACTTCGCAACTGCTTCCTGGATTCGGGAGGGGGCGGACCTGCGCGCTGTGGTGGCGGGAGTTCGGCGCCGATGAGGTAGCTTCTCCAGGCATGCCGATCGAAAGTCCAGTCAGCGATCCCGCGGGGTTCGTCAATCACCGCCGTCCGCGCACCGTGCTCGTGCTCGGAGGCGGGGGCATGCGCGGCATGGCCCACGTCGGCGTGCTGCGCGCGCTCGAGACCCTGGGCCTGGAGTACGACGCGATCATCGGCACCAGCATCGGCAGTCTGGTCGGCGCCATGGCCGCCGGCGGATTTTCGGTCGAGCGCATGGAGCAGATCATCCTCGGTCTGCACCGCGAAGATTACTTCCGCCTGAACGTGGTCAAGTTCCTGCTCAAGGGCATCCGCGCCCCGAGCATGTACCGCGGCGACCTCTTCCGTCAGAGGCTGGTCGAGATCCTGCCCGACGTGTCCTTCGATCGCATGCGCGTGCCTTTCTATTGCAACGCCGTGCGGCTCGAGAACGGTGGCAGCGTGTTCTGGGGCACGCCGGGTTTCGATTCGATTTCGCTGGTCGAGGCGGTCTACAGCTCGTGCGCCCTGCCGGCGATCTTCGAACCCTACGAGCGCGACGGCTGGCACTACATGGATGGCGGCATCGTCGACCCCGTGCCGTTGCGCTTCGCCAAGACGCTGCGGCCCGAGCTGGTGATCGCGGTCGATCTTTCGATCAAGTCGACCTACAAGACGCCCAACTACAAGAGTCGCGTGGCGAGCACGATGTTCCGCGCCTTCGAAATCGCCGAAGAAGTCGTGGTCGAGCAGTCGCTGCACATGCACGTCGACTACAACACGGCGCTGATCCAGCCCAAGGTCGGCCATCTTGCGCGCTTCGATTTCGACGACGTCGGCGACATCGTGCAGCGCGGCTACGACGAAGCGATTCGCGTGCTCTCGTCCCACGCCGCGACCCGCGACTGGGTCGTGCCGCGCGTGGTCGAAGGGCTGGCCTGCCCGGTCACGCCGCGCGACTTCGTCAGCATTCGGCTCGACACCGAAGCCTGCATCGGTTGCGGGATTTGCGAGGCGGTTTGCGAGACCGAGGCCTTCTCGGCCCGCGGTCCGAAGGCCACCGTGCGCAAGCTCTCCAATTACGAGTGCACTCGCGACCACGCCTGCGCCAGGAATTGCCCCACGGGCGCGATTCGCCTGGGCAACTTGTAGCGCGGATCGACGCCCGGCGTGGACACTGGCGCGCGCGGGAGCGAAACTCACACGCGTCGGCCACTTCCCCGCGATGCAGACTCAGACGACTCAGACACTCTCAGGCGAGGGCCCGGGCGATTCGCCCGCCATCGTCGCGGACCCAAGCTGGCCCATGCACGCGCGCGGCGTGGGCCAGATGCTCGACCTCGCCATCGATCTTTTCGTGGCCTGCCTGGTGCCCACGGTCGGTCTCGCCTTCCTGATGTGGTTGCCGGTGCGCATCGCCTGGGTGTTGCTCGGCGGTCCGGAACCGGAGTCCGCAGCGCTCCAGATCCTGCTCAATCTGGTCGGAACAACGGTGGTTCAAACGTTGAGCGTCGCGCTCACGATCCAGATCGTCTACGCAAAGCTGCAGGGTCAACGCATCTCGATGCGCGAGGCACTGCTCGTCGCCGTGAAGCGCGGGCCGGCGCTGCTCCTGTGCAGCATCCTGGTTTCCATGGGCACGACCGCGGGCTGTTGTCTGTTTCTGGTGGGCGCCATTTTCATCATGTACATCTGGTCTGTCGCGCCCGCGGCGCTGCTCTTGGAGAGTCGCGGGCCGCTCGACTGTCTGGTGCGCTCGCAACAGTTGGTGCGCAAGAGTTTTCTGCGTTGGGCCGGGGTGGTGGCCTGCACGTTCGCGTTCAAGTTGCCCTTCGATGCTGCCGCGGCGTTCTTGGACCAGCCGCAAGTCATCCACTGGGCGCTCGAGGAACAGCACGTCTCGCCCGCCGGCTACTCTTTGGCTCAGGTCTTCGTCACCGCGCTGCTGCTCTCCGTTTCCGCCGCGGGCTGGTCGATCGTGATCACGGTCTTCTACCTGGACTGCCGCGTGCGCAGGGAAGGCTTCGATCTGGCGATGCGCCTGGAGCGGCTGACGAATGCCGCGCTTTTGGGGCGAGCGCGGTGATCGCACTCTTCCAGGATCCAGTCGCCGCCGAACTCGTGCGCGAGCGCGCCAAGGAAATTGTCGCCGGACTTTCGCCGAGGGCGGCGAGCGAGAACTGGCTGCAAAAGTTGCTCGATCGATTCAGCCCGTTCCGACACCTTGGAGAATGGGTGTTCGAGCACGGCTCGCTGGTCGCCTACACGCTCTACTTTCTCGCCGCGGCGTCGCTGATCGGCCTGCTGGTCCTGCTCGTGCGCCAGATCGAATGGCGCCGCGCCCATTCACCAAGACTGGCTGCTGGGGGCCAGGCAGCGGCGGTCCGCGAACGCGTGGCGAGTCTGCTTCGGCGTGCTCGCGAGGCACGCCGTGCCGGCGAGCGTCTCGCGGCGCTGCGCCTTTTCTTCGCCGCCTTCGTGATCGGCCTTTCGCGCCGCGGCGACCTCGAGTTCCGCGAGGCGTGGACGAATCGCGAGCTCGCACAGCGCGGCGCGCACACGCAGGAACTGCGCGCGACGCTCACGCCGCTCGTCCTGGAGCTCGACGAACTCGTTTACGGCGGGCGCGCGATCAGCGACGCGCAGCTCGATCGCCTGGAGCAACTGGTCGAGGGCCTCGAGGTATGAATCGCAAGCTGCCGGCGATCCTGCTCTTCGCGCTGCTCGTCCTCTTGAGCGTGCTGAGCTGGATGATCCCCAGCAACCAGGCGTTGGAAACCCACGGCGCACGTTCGTCGTCCGACGAGGGTCGGCGCGGACTGCAAAGCCTGCTGTCGGAGTTCGGCTTCGAGGCCGAGCGCTGGGATCAGCGGCCTGGAGCGCTGACTGCGGGTCGGGGGCTGGTCTGGCTTGCACATCTGCCCCACGGAGTCGAGCCGGACTCGGCCGAGGGTGGCGCGGCGAAAGAGGAAGATGCTCAGGGGGCTGCTCCCTTGCGCGAGGCCTTGCGTCGCGGCCTCTCCAACCCGCAGCACTACCGCCGCTTCGCCGCCGGCGGCGGGAGCGTGCTCGTGGAAATCTCCGAGCCACAGGAATTGACGCGCCTGGCCACGGACTTCGGTTTCTTCGAGCTCGAACACGTCGAACTCGCGCAGCGAAACGAGGTTTCCTCCCAAGCAGACGCAGCGCCGAGCTGCACGTGGATCAGCGGCGAGCCGCTCGAAGTCCTCGTGCACGAAAGCCATGGCTTCAGCGGCATCGAAAGCGTGGCTTTGGCCAACGTCCTGCTCGAAGACGCGCTCGGGGCGGCCTTGATCGTCGAAGTTCCGATCGGCCGCGGCCGGCTCGTGTTGTGCGGCATCGGAGCGGGCTTCCACAATGCGAGCCTTTCGGCCCACGATCACGCCGTGGTCTGTATTCGTCTGGCCGAACGACTTTCGAACGGCGGCGCGATCCGCATCGACGAATCCAAAGGCTTGGGCGGTGGCTCGCCCGCGTTGTTCGATCTGGCCACGGCTCCACGCGCGCTGCCCTTCAGCGTCTCGCTTCTGTCGCTCGCGTTGCTCTTTTTGTGGCGCTCGTTTTTCGCGCGCGAGATTCCCCGCGACCCGCCGGCCGTCGAATTCATGTCGCCGCGCACTCGTGCGCTGGCACGGGCCAGGCTCCTGGAGCGCGCGCGGCGCTTCGATCTACTGGCCGAACAGTTGCGCGTGGGGACCGCCCGCCGAATCGGCGCGCTGACCAGGGTTGCTCCGCCGCTGTGCGCACAAGCGCCGCGCAACGTCGAATCCGCGCAGCAATTCGCCCGCGCGATCGGCGCAGGCGGCGACGAAGCGCGCTGGGTGCAAGCGCTCGCCGGAAAGCCCGTGCGCAGCTCCCACGACTTGATCGAGTTGGACAGCGACCTCTGCGAACTCGAAGATCAGCTCGAATCGCGCGTCCGCGGTGCGCAGCGCGGGCGGCTGGGTTGACTTTGCACAGCACGGGCCACGTCAGGAAGAGCGAACGATCCATGGAGACATCAGCGAACAATCCGTCCGACCCCTCACAGGCCGGCGAGCTGGCCGTGCGCGTGCACGAACTGCGCGCGCGCGTCGAGCTCGAAGTCGGACGCGCGGTACGTGGCATGGAGCAGGAACTCGAGATCGCGCTCGCGTCGCTGCTTGCCGAAGGCCACGTGCTGCTCGAAGGGCCCCCGGGTGTGGCCAAGACCTTGTTCGCGCGCGCGCTCGCCACGGCGCTCGGCCTTTCCTTCTCGCGCATCCAGTTCACGCCGGACCTGATGCCCGCGGACGTGACCGGCACCAGCGTCTTTCACCCAGCCGAGGGCGCGTTCCAGTTCCAGAAGGGACCGGTCTTCGCTCAGATCGTGCTGTGCGACGAGATCAACCGCGCGCCCGCCAAGACTCAATCGGCGCTGCTCGAAGCCATGCAGGAGGGCGCCACGACCGAGGGCGGCACGCGGCGTGAGTTGCCGCGGCCTTTCCTGGTGATCGCGACGATGAATCCGATCGAGCATGAGGGCACCTATCGCCTGCCCGAGGCGCAGCTCGACCGATTCCTGGTGCAACTGTCGATCGGTTATCCCAAGCCCGACGTCGAAGCGAAATTGTTGCTGGAAACGCACGCGCATTCGCCGCTCGCGAAACCGAGCGAGCTTGGCGTGCAGGCCGTCAGCAACGCGGCGGAAATCACGGCGCTGTGCGCGTTGGTTGCGAATGGCGTGCGCGTCGAGGCTTCGATCGCGCAGTACGTCGTGCGCCTGCTCAGCGCGACGCGCACGAGTCCCGCCCTGGCCCTGGGCGCCTCGCCGCGCGCAGGTCTTTCCATGATTCGATTGGCGAAATCGCGCGCCGCCCTGGCCGGCCGCGACTTCGTCACGCCCGACGACATCAAGGGCGTTTTTCTGCCGACGCTGCGCCACCGTGTCGTGCTCGAAGCCGCCGAGGAAGTCGAAGGCACCTCTGCGGCGAGCGTGCTCGAACGGTTCCTCGAGACCGTCGAGGTGCCGCGCTGATCCCGACGCGGCGCATGCTCTGGCTGTGTGCTGCTGCAGGCGTGCTTGCGCTTGGAGCTGCATTCGTCGACGGGCTCGCCTTCGCCGGCTGGCTGGTGCTGCTCGCGTTGCTCGGTGCCGCGCTGGTCGATTTTCAACGCCTGATCGCGGCGCGTTCGATCAGCGTGCAGCGCACGACGCCGACGCGCATCGGTCTGTCACAGGAATTTGCGCGCACGCTCACGTTGAGCGCGCCCAAGTCGAGATTCTTGGACGTCGAGGTACGCGAGCAGTTCCCTGCCTCTTTCACGGTCAGCTCGCGCACGACGCAGGGCGTCAGCCAGTCCGCGCCCGCGGCCCTCGATCCGACCGGCGGCCCCGACAGTGCGACGATCGCCGCCGATGGAAGCGCACGGCTCGAACGCAGTTATCGCCCCGCACGCCGCGGAGTCGAAGCGCTGGGCGAAGTTCGCCTGCGCGTCAGCGGGCCCTTGGGATTGCTGCAGCGCGAAAAGCGTTTCGCGGCGCGCCAGGAAATTCGCGTGCGGCCCGCACTGGCCAGCCTGCGGCGCACGCTCAAGCTCGCCGAGAGCGAACGCTGGCGCGATCTCGGCGTCCACCGCCTGCACCGCATGGGCGGACAGGTCGAATTCGAGTCGCTGCGCGATTACGCCCACGGCGACGATCGCCGGCACGTCGATTGGAAAGCCTCGGCGCGCCGCGGCCGGCCGACCGTGCGCCAGTTCGATGTCGAGCGCGGACAGGAGCTGTGGATCCTGATCGACTGCGGCCGACGGATGGACGCGCGCACGAGCGCCGCGGGCCTGAAGGGCTGGTCGAAGCTCGACCACGGACTCGACGCGGCGCTCGAACTGGCCGGCGTCGCCTTGGATCGCGGCGACCGCGTCGGCGCGCTGGCCTTCGACGACAGCTTGCGCGCCTTCGTGCCTTCGCGGCGCGGCCGCGCGCAGTTCGCGCGCCTCGAAGAAGCGCTGTTCGGGCTCAGTGCGCGCGAGCGCGAAAGCGATCTGGCGCGCGCGCTGCGCGAAGTTGCCGTGCGTTCGCCGCGACGCGCCCTGGTCCTGATCGTGTCCGAGGTTGCCGATCCATTGTCGAGCGCCGAGCAATGCGCCGCACTGGCCAGCGCCTCGCGCCGCCATCGCGTGATTTTTGCCGCGCTCGATGATCCGGATCTGGACGACGATGCGAGCTTCAGCGCTGCGAGTTTTTCCGCGCTGGACCGCGCGGCCCTGCGCGCTGCGGCCTTCGCCGCGCGCGCCGAACGCGACGCTGCCCTGGCTGTGTTGCGCACGTCGGGAGCGCGCGTGCTGCGCGCGCTGCCGGCGGAGTCCGCGGGGCTGATGCTCGGCGCCTGGCTCGACGAACGACGGCGCTAGCCTCCGGCCGCGACGGCCGGCTCAGCGCGCTCTCGGCCGCCGAACGCGGCCCACACGATCAGGATCGTCGCGCTCGCGAGCATGCAGGCGATCCGCCCGCCAAGCGGCGCCTGCGGGCTGACGAAACCCTCGAGCATGCCCGCCATCAAGAGCATCGGGAATATGCCCGCGAGCAAGCGCCAGGCGCGCGCGCTCTCGAGGCG
>JAYUUV010000068.1:0-17161 GCA_043754695.1 Planctomycetota bacterium | reverse complement strand
CTGATCGGTTACTCCGCACTGCTCGGACCGATCGGAGGCATCCTGATCGCCGACTACTTCGTCCTGCGCAAGCGCGAACTCGACGTAGACGGCCTGTATTGCCGCGGCGGCCCGTACGAGTATCGGGCTGGTTTCAATCCCTGCGCGCTGGCCGCGTTGGCCGTGGCCGTACTGCCTTGCGTGCCCGGTTTCCTGCACGAGGCCATGCCAGGGTCCTTTCCCGACGTGAAGGAATTGTGGACGGAGATCTATCACTACGCCTGGTTCGTAGGTTTTGCCGTAGCTGCGCTGGCCTACCTCGCCTTCAGCCGGCTTTGTCAGCTGCTTGGCGAGTGCGATTCCTGAGCCGGACTCAGGGCCGACCGTTGCGGATTTGCCGCCGCTGGTTTCTACTCGACGTGGACGCCCGTCATTGGTCCCTTCGATCAGGAATTGACACAGCATGCTCTCACTACGCAGCCCCCTTTCCTTTGCCGCCCTGCTCTTGCTGGGCTCTCCGCTGTTCGCTGACGTCGTGACCATCGTCGCCAACCGCGACGCCACGATCTACAACGACGGCGTGGGCAACCGCTCGGATGGCGCAGGCATGAATTTCTTTGCCGGCCGCGCGGGCATCAATAGTTCCTGGCCTGTGCGCCGCGCACTGATCGCCTTCGATGTTGCCGGCGCCGTGCCGGCAGGCTCGATCGTGACTGCGGTGAAGCTCAAGCTGTACATGTCGAAGACGGTGGTCGGCAGCATGCCCTTCGACGTCCATCGCCTGACGAGTGGTTGGAGCGAGGGACCGAGCATCGGTCAGAGCGGCAACGGCGCCGTCGCGCTGGTCGGCGACTCCACCTGGCTGCACACATCCTGGAACACGCAATTCTGGAACACACCCGGCGGCGATTTCGTCGCCACGCCCAGCGCCACGACGGCGGTCAACAACGTGTTCGGTTATTTCACCTGGGGTTCGACCGCGGCGCTCGTCGCCGATGTGCAAGGCTGGGTCGATGTTCCCGGCAGCAACGTCGGCTGGATCCTGCGCGGTCCTGAGAATAGCGGCACGTCGGCCAAGCGCTTTGAATCGCACGAAAGCCTGGCGCAGTTCCGTCCGCTGCTCGAGATCACATTCACGCCGCTGCCGGCTCCGACGACGTACTGCACGGCGAAGACCAACAGTCTAGGTTGCGTGCCGGCGGTCAGCTTCAGCGGACTCTCCAGCGCCACGGCGGGCGCGGGCTTCACGATCAGCGCTTCGAACGTGATCAACAACAAGCCCGGGCTCTTGATCTACACCAATGCCGGCCGGGCCGCGGTCCCGTTCCAAGGCGGACTGCGCTGCATCAATGCGCCCACGAAGCGCTCCGTGCCCTTGGCCTCGGGCGGCAATCCGCCACCGAACAATTGCTCAGGTTTGTACGCGATCGACATGAACGCTTTCGCGGTCGGAGCGCTCGGTGGAACCCCTGCGGCCTACCTCAGCGTGCCCGGCACGTTGGTCGACTCGCAGTTCTGGGGCCGCGATCCAGGCTTCCCGGCCCCGAACAATACGACGCTTTCCAACGGCTTCGAGTTCAACATCGGGCCTTGAAGTCGCCGGCCTTGTCCAGCCCCCGTTGACCCTCGCGCGCTCGCGACGTCAGTCGTAGGCGACGCCAGCCGTCCGCACGTAGTCGGAAGTACAAGCTTCTATCGCCGCCGGATCCAGACCGACGCCGAGCGCGAGGCCCTTGAACATCGCGATCGCCGATTGGGCGTCATAGGCACGCTGCAGCGTCTGGGCCAAGATCCACTGCGGGGCGACGAGGCCGTTGTGGGCGTAGGTCACGAAGTCGCGGTTCCAATTCGGTTCGATCTGCGTGCCCTCGTTCCAATCGTTCCAGGTCGCGAGCTGGATCCAGTCCGATCCAGAGGCCAGCGCCGCATTCAAGGTCGTCGCGAAGAAGGCTCCGCCAAGGTCCGCGCCGATGCGCACGCACAGCGAATTCCCGTCATTGCCCAGCAGATTCGAGTCCGCCCAGCCCGCGACACCCGAGTCGTCGAAGCCCGGCCAGGCGACTGCGACCCCGAATCGATTCTTGTCGTCGGCGTTCACCCAGGTGGTGTTCTTCGAATTCGAATCGTCGGCCAGCGTCTGCAGCGGCGTACTCGTCGGCGCAGGCCAGGAAGCGATGCGATTCACGAAGTCGCTGAAGTTTCGATACTTCAGCATGTCCAGCGCGGTGAGTCTCCAGCGCGACATTCCGTCGAACGGACTGTTTGCGCCCGGCGGCGCATCCGCGATCAGGCACAGCTTGCGCCCGGTCTGCAGCTCGACGGTGTCAGAAACCTCCTGCCAGTCGGAGTCCTGCATGCACTGCGTGCCGGTGTTGTCGCACAGCGCGTTACGAAAAATGTAGACGACCATCCGGCCGTCGTGTTTGAGAACGCTCTTGCGCCGGAAATACGTCGTGACCAGATGCTCGAGATCGTTCTCGATGCCGATTTTTTTTGCCGCCAGCGTCGGTTCGTTCGGAATCCAACCGTTGAAGTGCACCTTCGGCTCGTACATGACCGCGATCTTCAGGTCGGAGCCCGGTGCTTCGGCGGCGTCGAGCAACGCTTCGAAGCACGCTTCGTTCAGCGGCTCCGTGCCGGCGGCCGCGTCTTGCGCCGCGAGCGTGTGGCCCTGGTGGTCATAGACGAAACTGTCGATGCCGATCGCCCGCGCCAGGCGCACGTGATAGCGCAGCAAGTCCGGATCGCGCGAATCATAGGTGCCCGCCAGCGGCAAGGTGTCGAGCGTCGAATCGACGCTGGTTGCGCCGTCGCGGCGCAGGTTCAATCGGATGCAAGCCGGGCTCGTGGCGCAGTCGGGATTGTGTCCGAGCGCGAGGTAGTTGGGATCGCAAGCAGGAGGCGAGAGCCAGGCCCAGTTGCGCCAAAGTGCGGCAGCACCGCTCGGATTCGTCGTCGCTCCGGGAAAAAGCGGCGAGCGGTACCAGCCGAGATAATTGCAGGCGACGTGCCGCCTGGGATTCCCGTTGACGCCGTAACGCTCGCCTGCCTGAACAAAGTCAGCGCGCACGGTCCCGGTCAGCGATTTCTCGATGACCACGCGCAGATGGGTTCGATCGAAGGGCAGCGCCTGATTGGTCGTCGGCTGCGTCTGCAGGAAAACCCACGTGCCCTTGTCCGCAAGCGAAGGAGACCACTTCACGCTGGCCATGCTCACGGCCGTATTGAGCGGCGTGCCAGGAGTCCAGGCAGAAACGGAGAGCTTGACCCACAGCGCCGGATTGCCGCTCGCGCCTAGGCCCTGCACATCGGGCTCGAGGTAGACCCAAGCGCAGGCCTCGGGCAGCTGCTTGGGCGCGGGTGCGCCGCGGCCGGAGAGAATCGGAATCGCCTGCGCCGCCTGGGCCAGGCTCGAGCCCTGCAGTTTCAAATAACGCTCGCCAAAGTAGGCGTCGCGACCGACGGCGGGATCGCTGAGTACAACGGAGCCCGTGCTGCTCCACGACTGCGCGACCTGTGCGGAATCCTCGAAGCTGGGCGCGGCCAGGTTGTACTCGCCGTACTCAAAGACTCCGCCTTGAACTTCGTCGAACCAGACGCTGCCCGCTGCCCTGACGTGCAACACGACGCTGAAGTTGATCGCGCTTTGGGGGATGCGCGCGTCGGTGACGGCGACGGGCCGCGTGTGCACATACAACCATCGATTGTGCGGATCGCTCGCCGCGTTCAGGTGTTCGGACTCGGCGATGAGCGAAGATGTCGATCCGTCCGAGGCGAACACTTCGAGGTACACGTCGCCGGAAGCACAGTTGGCGCCGAGCTGAAACCAGGCGCCGAATTCGACTTTCTGGCCTTTGCCGGCAAAAACCACGGCATCGGCGCGCGTCGAGTTGGGATTGGCCACGGGTAGCTTGAGCGCGAGTGTCGCCTCGCTTCCCGCCGTCAGGTCGCAGCGAACCGTGGTCAGGCCGCCAACCGGCCCCGCTGAAGGCACGAGGTGGACCTGCCCGTCGCTTGTCCAGGGACTCCAGGGCGCCAATCCACGCTCAAAGCTTCCGTTGGGAAGCGTGAACTCCTTGCCGACACCGACACCGGCGTGGGCCAGGCCGGCCGCGAGCATCGATCCGAGCAGCAGCAGGCCCGCTCGGCAGCAGCGATTCGTGGCGATGGGCATCCTGGCCTGGTGTTCGATGTCGTGGGGTGGAACGAGGTGAACCATCGCGCGCGCAGGCCCAGGGAGGCCATGGGGCTGAAACGGCCCGAAGCCAGCGTGCAGGTTTGGGGATCGTGGGCTCGCGCCAGCCTGCGCGCTGAAAGTGGAGTCCGTGGAGATCCGAGACGAAATGCCATCAATCTGGCAATCAGGCCCGGCGCCGTTGCAATCCAGGGAACCTCCAGGGGCCGATGCGCTTGGAGCGGGTGGGCCCGCCTTTCATGCGCTCCCTTGGCCGGCGCTCAGGCGGTCCCTCGGCCAATGGGCGGGAGGCTGACCGCCTCAGAACAAGGCGCGAGCCGAATACGTCAACGCGAAAGCCAGCACGCAAGTCGTCGTCAGCAGCGGGACCGAGCGTGGCCCAGGCTGGCCGCACAGCCGCGCGAGCAAAACACCGAACAGCGTGAAGGCGAGCACGTGCTGCGCAAGCGCAGCATGTTCGATCGGAATACGACCGGGCCCAATCAGGCCATCGATGTAGACCTCATTGAATCGACACAGCATAAACAGTGCACCCGCCGCGACGGAGTAGGTCATGAGCGCGGGCGCCGATCTGCGCGCCGAGCCGAGGATTGCGAGCCCCGCGAGCGCGAAGGCGATCGATCCGATCCAGCCGTAACTCGCCGCTGCGCTAGCGCTGAGCAGACAGACGAGCGCGAGTGGCGCGCCAATTCGAATCCACGTGGCGAGCAGCCCGATCCCCACCGGAACGCTCATCCACAGCAGCAACTTGATGGCCAGATCCCCCAGCGGCGGGACCCACTTGTGAACGCACAGATCCCTTACGACGCTGCAGCAGAAGGCGACGGCTACTGCGCTCGCGCAGGCGATCAGCGGCGCCCACAATAGTTGTTTCGAGTTCGCCTCGGACATTCGCTGCTCGACAAGAGCCCCAAGGATCGCCCTGGGCCTGCGGCGGGGCAAGCGCCTCGTTTCATTCGGGCGCTTTTGCTGCAAGGCGAAGTACGGATCCAACGCCGGTACGAGCAAGGCTGAATCGGCGCCGCGCGTCTCGCGCGCGCCCAGCGTCCGCCCGAGCGCATTGCGTCGGCTTCCCGGCTAAGGCATAAAGTGGCCCGGCCACCAGGATTAGGTATCCTTACTGGCTTCTCCGATGGCCTCGACACTCGACGATGACCCGCTCCTGAAACCAGTGCCGCTGGTCGAGGGCTGGAAGGTGCTCGCGCCTGTGGTGCTCTACGCCAAGATCGGACAGGGCGGCATGGGCGCGGTCTACCGCGGCCGGCACATCGATTTCGACATCGACGTCGCGGTGAAGTGTCTGAAGCCCTCACTGGCCGCGGAGGACGAACAGTTCATTTCGCGCTTCCGGCGCGAGGCACGCCTCGCGGCGAGCCTGACCCACGAGAATCTCGTGCGCGTCTACGACTACCGCCGCTCGTACGGAATCCATTACCTGGTGATGGAGTTCATCGACGGCGAGACGTCGAGCGCGCGGGTCAAGCGCAAGGGACAACTCGGCGAATACGAGGCGGCCGCGATCATTCTCGGCGCCGCGCGCGGGCTCGCCAAAGCGCACCGCAACCAGGAGACGATCGTCCACCGCGACATCAAGCCCGACAACATCATGATCTCGCGCCGCGGCGAGGTGAAGCTTGCCGACCTCGGCATCGCCAAGGCGATGGAGCAAGAGGAGAGCATGACGCTGAACACGCAGGGCGTGATCGGCACGCCGCAGTACATGTCGCCCGAGCAGTGGGATCGCGACCAGAGCATGGGACCGCAGTCGGACATCTGGTCCTTCGGCGCGACGCTGTACTTCTTCCTGAGCGGCGAAAACGCGATTCGGTCCGGCACCGAGCGGCAGGTCTACACGGACATCTGCCAAAAACCCTTCCCCGACGTGCGCAAGAAACGCGCCGACGTCTCGCCGGAGCTGCTGGCGATTCTCGGGAAGTGCATGCAGAAGGACATGAAGGAGCGCTACGCGGACGCCGGCGAATTGGCCGACGCGCTGGCGCACTTCATCGGCCAAAAGCACCCGTCCTTGGTGGACGACGAGACCGGAACGGAAGCGACGATCGCTCTGGTCTCGCCGCCGCCTTTGCCGACGATGCGCAAGATCCGCACGCAAGTCGAGGGCTCGACGGAAACCGGCCCGACGCCGGCGCCGGTCGGGACCATCGTCATGAAGCGCGGTGTGGCGCGCTGGTGGTGGATCGGCGGCGGAGTTGCGGCGGCGGCGCTTGCGGTGACGATCGGAGTCTTGATGAGCGGCAAGCCGAAGGATGGCGATGCGCAACCTCAAGCTGTAACCCCGAGTTCAGCGAAGCCCATCAATGCGCGCCTGCAAATCACCGAACCGATCCTCTCCGACGGACGGGTCTATTTGTCCAGCGAGACGCTCAAGCTGCGCGGATCGATCGACAATCCGCAGGTCAAGGAGGTGCGGCTGTACGTCGGCACGCAGGAGAACTCTGGCAAGCTCGATGCAAGAGATCAGTTCAGCTTCGATGTGAAGCTCCCGCGCGACAGGACGAGCGAGCTGCGCCTGGTGTGCGGCGATTTCGAGCAGAAGTTCATCGCTGTGCAGGACTCGACGGAGCCGACAATCACGATCCTCGAGCCGGCGGCCGACGCGCTCTACACCAGCAAGAAAGCTGTGGACGTTGTGGTACAAGTCCTCGATACCAATCTCGACTCGGTCAAGCTCGATGGCCGCGCGATGAGCGACATCGGAGGCGGCAAGTACGAACTCAAGGACCTGGCCTTGGGACGCGATGGCGACAACGCGTTCGAGATCGTGGCCAGCGACAAGGCAGGTCATGCACCCAAGCCGAAGCTCGTCGTGGTGCGCGACCAGGACAAACCCAGGCTGACCACGTCCTCACCTTCCGAAGCGACCGAGTTCGAGCCGGGAACTTTTGCGGAAATCGAGTTGATCTTCAGCGAAAAACTCAGCTCGGCCAGCATCGACAAGACTCCGGCCGTCCTCGACGGCTCGGTTGCAAAGCTGAAAGTCGCAGTCCCCAAGAACGAAGGCGAATGGCTGCTCGCGTACGAGGCTTTCGACCTGGCCAAGAATTCGACCACCAACGGAACACTCAAATACAGGAGAAAGAGCAAGCCCGCGCCCAAGACGCCCGTGATCGTCGTCATCGATGCACCGAACGATGGGAAGCTCTATCTGCGAGAAAGCAGCTTCGCGCTCAAGGGTTCGATCAAGTACTTCGGCGACGAAAAGCCGCAACTCACGCTCAATGGCAAGGCGGTTGATTGCGACCTGAGCGAAGGCGAACTCTCGGGCACGCTCCAACTTGCGCGAAATCAAATCTCGAAGCTCGAACTCAAATACGGCAGCGCGACCCCTGTCGTGTTCGACGTGATCCAAGACTCGGAGGATCCGAAAGTCACGCTCGTCAGCCCGACGAGCGACAAGCTCCTGACCAACAAGAAGAAAATCGACCTCGTCGTGCGCGTCGAGGATCAGAATCTGGAGAGCGTCCTGCTCGGCGGCCGCGACATGAAGCCGGGCGACAACTCAACCTGGCGATTCGACCAGGTGGACTTGCCCAATGAAGGCCTGAACACGCTGACCATCACGGCGAAGGATCGAGCCAATCGTCAGAAAGCCGTGCCCTTGAGCGTGACGCGCGACACCTCGCCGCCGCAACTGCTCGCCGAATCGGAGCCGACACCCGGAACCCGCTTCGACCTCGGCTCAACGGTGCAAGCGCTACTGGTCTTCAGCGAGAACATCGCCGCAGTCATCGTCGGCGGCGTGGAGACCGCAGGAAGCGGCGCAAGCGCGGCCTTCTCGGTCCAGGTCCCCGCGAGCGGCGGCGATTGGAAAATCAGCGGCAAGGCGCGCGATCTGGCCGGCAATGAGGGTGCTTTCGAATTGAAGCTCACCAGCCCCACGCCGGCTGCGCCCGCCCCGGTACCTGTGCCAGTGCCCACCCCGGTCAAACCGGATCCGACGCCCCCTGTCACGGGTTCGACCCCGTCGGCACCGAAACCGACGCCCGATCCTGGTCCGCTTCCGAGCAAGGTGACCGAGGTTGCCGGCACAGTTCCGAAAGGCTGGAAAGTGCTCGAAGGTCCAACGAACGGCAAGTCGTCGAGTTGGGCCGCCAAGGTCCAAGAGCCGACTAGCGGCATTGTCTTCGTGCTGATCGATGCCGGCAGCTTTGACATGGGCTCGCCACCCAAGGAGAAGGAGCCCGGTCATGAGAAGGACGAGATCCTGCACAGGGTGACGCTCACCAGACCTTTCTACATGGCCGAGTCCGAGACGACGCAGCTGCAATATCGCAACGTGATCCCGAAGGCAGCGCCGAGCAAGTACAAAGGCGACAAAAAGCCAGTGGAGAGCGTGACCTGGAAGCAAGCAGACGAGTTCTGCCAGAAGATCGGCTGTGAGCTTCCGACAGAAGCTCAATGGGAATATGCATGCCGCGCAGGAAGCCTGGAGGCATTTTCCACAGGCTCCACACTGGGCGTGGACCAGGCCCGGCAGAATGGAAAGTATGCGTGGGACATCGTGCAGGACAGCGGCAAAGTGAAAGGCCCCGCGGACGTGATGAGCTTCAGGCCGAACGCCTGGAAGCTCTGGGACATGCACGGAAACGTCGCGGAATGGTGCCGCGACGGTTATGCCCCCTACAGCCCTTCAGCGGTCAGCGATCCGCTCGGGCCGAACGCCAAGGAACTCAACCTGCGCGGAGGTGGCTGGATGCAGCCCGCGACGGAGTGCCGCTCGGCGAATCGGGACAAGTGGGCGGCCACCGAGAAGGATGAGAACACTGGTTTCCGCTGCGTCAAGACGCTGCCCTGAGCGTCAGGAAATCGCGCCGCGCCGCGCCGACGAAAAAAGGCCGGCCGCGCGCGAGCTTTGATGCGCACACGCGGCCGGCCTTGCTGTTCTCAGAATCCGTAGCCGACCGTGAGACCGTACTGGACGTAGTCAGCGTCCGAACTGACCCCTGCAATCGAGATGTCCGAACCGAGCAGTGTCCGGACATCAAGTCCGACATTGATACGACTGATCGTGTAGTAGGCTCCGCCGTGCGCGTAGAACGCCACGGAAGCATCGGAATCGCCGATGAAGAGCCCGCCGCCCGCATCGACCCCGAACGTGCTCCAGACATAGGCCGCGCCCGCGCCGACGTAGGGATGGATTCCGCTCTCGCCAATCGTGAATGTCTTGCGCACGCCCAGCGAGATTTCAGTCGACTGGCCGAACGCACCCTGGGAGTCATCCTTCGCATAGAAGAATGCGGCCTCGACTCCGACCCAATCCGTCGGCCGGTAGGAGTCGAATTCCAATCCGATGGTGGTCTGCTCGTCGACCGGCTTCCAGTCGCTGCCGCTCGACATGGTCCGCTGACCGATGAACGCCGTGAGGGAAGCGATGTCCTGATCGCGGTAGTCGCCCTTGTCCAGCGGAGCAGACGCGAGAGCCAGCGGCTCGGTGGGCGTGATCGGGTTGACGGGCGGCGGCACGACGCCCCCACCAGTGACTGACGCGATGCCGAGCAGCGATGCCATCGAGAGAAGGACCATGTAGGACTCCTGCGGATTGAGTTTGGGGGTCTGGAATGCTCATGCGACGCCCCGCGCGGAGAAAAACCCGCGCCAAGGGAGCGTTCACGGCGGCGAGGAGCCTACGACAGCCCACCCGGGGAGGGCAAGCACCGCGCAGCGCATTCAGTGCCGTCCTTGGCCCGAGCGGCCCATCAGGGACACGCGTTGTACTGGATCGCGTCGGAAAGGAAGCTTCCGTTGGCGGTCGAGTCGCGGCCCCACCACTGGACGTTGACCCGCTGGCCGATCGTGTTCAGGAACGGCGCGGGATTGCCGCCGGCGTTGCCCGAGGCGAAGGCGTTCATGTCGATGCGGAACAGTGCGTCGCAAAAAGCGCCCGGCGTGCCGCCGATCGAGATCGATGCCGGACCACGTTTGATGCCGATCGGCGCGACACACAGCGTGCCGCCTTGGAAGGGAGCATTCGAAGCGCCGTTGGCACCGTACAGCAACAGGCCTTGTTTGCCCGCGCGCGCGCCGCTGGCCTCGATCAAGAAACCGCTGGTCAACGTGGCACTAGGTGCGCCGCTGAACGAGATCGCGGGCAAGCCGCCGCAGGAGTTGAGCTTCGCGGCGCAGTAGACGAACGGCGCGCCGTCGCAGGGCGTCGCGGCAAAAGCGAGTGTCGCGGACAGGCCGGTGTTGCCCTGTTCGTCGCTGGCGACGACGCGGTAGGCAACTTGGCCGACCAACAGACCGGGGATTTCGCCGCGAAAAACCTGCGCTCCCGACCAGCGCATCGAAGTCGAGACGAACGAGCCGCCGTTGAGCGAATACTCGAGCCGCACCTGGTCAAAGGCCGTCAGGTAGTCCTCGGCGTTGTCGAGCACATGCGCGCGCACGACGGTCGGAAAAGTGCTCGCCGCGCGCGCGGGCGCCTGCTCGAGCCGCGGAATGCGCGGCGCGAATGTGTCGGCAACGCCGGAAGTGTTGTCGAGCAAGGCATTCGCTTCGTTCTGGTCGTTGCAAACCATGATGTCGACATCGCCGTCGGCATCGACGTCGCAGCCGTCCGAGGCCCACGAGCGCGTGCTGTCGACGGGCAACACACCCGCCATGGTCCCAAACACGTAGCCTCCGGCGCTGCCAGTGTTCGTCTGCATGCGCTCTTGGCCGCCGAGACGCGTCATGAAAACGTCGAGGTCGCCGTCGTGGTCGTAGTCGATCAGGTCCGACTCGCTTTCGCGCGCGCAAGAGTTGGCCACGGAGGTCGCCGTGAAGGCACCCGTGCCGTCGTTGGTCAGCACGACATCGCAGAAGTTGACCCAATTCATGCCGTAGATGTCGAGATCGCCGTCATTGTCGAGATCGCCGAAAACCTGCTGATATTTGCCCGAACCGCTCGACCAGTTGGGCGCGAATACGGCGTTCGAAACATCGCGCAGCGCGAGCGCGCCGCCCTGTTCGACCAACAGGTTCCTGAAGATGCGCGGCAGTTCGTATTTCTCGCCGTGCAGGAGATCGATATCGAAGTCGCCGTCGATGTCGCCGAAGTTCGCCGACATGCCAACCGTGGCCACGTCGGCGAATTGGCCGCTCGCGTCCAGCGTCTGATGTTGCTGCAGACCCTGGGCCCACAGCGCCGGATTGCCGTTGGCGATGTCCGTGCCGGAAAGTTGGAAGCCCGAGGGATTGAATTCTTCGAACAGGCCGCTGCCGTCGTTCAGGAAAATTCGCGCGGGAACGTTGCCGCCCGAGAGCGAACCGTAGGTGCTCTGGAAAAGATCGCGGAAACCGTCGTTGTCGAGATCGGCGAAGGCCGAATCGCAGGACCAGTCGATGTAACCGCCGGCGGCGAGCACGACGCTCGGCGCGATCGACGAGGACGTGCTCGCATTGTTGACGCCCAAGTTTCGATAGCGCGTCGAAGTCTGGTCGCTGAAGAAACCGGCCGTGCCGCCTTGCGCTCCACCCATGTTGATCCACCAGCGATTCGTCTGGTTGGAGATCTGCGAGGTGTTCGAGGTGAACACATCGAAGTCGCCGTCCTCGTCGACATCGACGAAGTCCACGTCGCGACTCGCATCGATCACCACCGGCAGCTGAGTCGCCGTGCGATCCTCGAAGACTCCCAGGGCCCCGCCCTGGGCGCCGCCCATGTTGATCCACAGCCGGTTCTGGTCGTTCCCGAAGTCGCCGCCGTCGGCGAAGATCGCGTCGAAGTCGCCGTCGAGATCCACGTCAGCGAAATCGACGTTCTCCGTGTAGGAGTTGTTGAACGGCGCGCCCTGCGGGATGCGTTGGGGTGCGAATTGAAAGCCCTGCGCCGAGGCGATGCCGGAGAGGCCAACCAAGGCCGGCACCAGCATGCACGCGTGCAAACAGCGATGTCGTCGACCCGTCGACTTCATATTCACTTCCCGTCCGGATCCTAGCCTGACTTGAACCTGCTCGGCCGCCGGGGGGGACAGCCATCCGAAGATAATTGCCGCACCGGGATCGAAGCGAACGCCGCAATCCGGTTTTTTGGGAGCCTCGGGCCGAATTCGGCTCCTCGCCGACCGCTTCGCGGAGCTTTCCTGAGCCAGAGGTTTGTGCGATCTTGGCGCGCCGGAAACCAGAGCCTGAGGATGACCCACTTGCCGCGAAAACTCCCCGCCGTATTGCTCTTCCTGTTAGCGACACTCGGGCTGGCGCTCGGAGCGACGCTTGCACAGACGCCGCAGGCAGCCGCAACGAAGCCGAGTTTTTTCGCGCACGAAAGACACGTTTCGGCGCTCTGGTCGAGTCAGGAAGCGAAGCAGTCCAAGACCAAACGCGACGGCGAGGTCCCGCGCGACTGTCAGGGTTGCCATGACTATCGCAAGGACGTGCCGCTCGCACAGCTCGCCAAGCCGACCGATCGGTGCGAGCGTTGCCATGACCCGGATGGCTATTGGAAGACGAATGACCAGACGGTCAATCGCGACAAGGCCCGCGTCGATCCGAAGAACGAAGCGACGCGGCTGTTCAAGCACGCGAGCCACCTTGTCTCCGCCGACGGGAAACCGATCGACTGCGCGGAATGCCACTACGAAGATGCGGGCACGAAGGATACGCCCGCTTGGCGCATCAAACTCCCCAGCGACAACGCCGAGAACAAGTCGTACTGCACGAAGTGCCACAACAACGCGAAACCCGCCGGGCAGTGGACCGACGAGGAGCGCAAGAGCCGCAAGGCCTTCAACTCCGGCCTGACTGCGGAGGCGGCCAAACGCGCCAAGCCCTCCGGCGCTCGGGCCCCGCTGGTCTTCAGCCATGCCGCGCACCTCGATGCCGCCGAACTCGCCGGCGCCAACCCGGCGAAGTGCCAGGTGTGTCACACCTCATTGAAGGACTCCAAGCCTGAGTCGCTTGCAGAAACGCAGTTCGACACCAACGCCTGCGAGACCTGCCACACGGGTATGGAGTTCACTTCGTCGCCAAAGCGCGAGGACGGCTCGAAGTTCACGGTCAAGAGTCCGACGGCCGGCGTGTTCTCCCACGCGCAACACCTCGCCGGTGGCGCTCCTAAAAATAGCGCCACCAAGCCCGTCGGAACGGAAGGCTGCCTGGCCTGCCATGTGTTCGAAGCCGGTGCGACGCGCCCCGAAGGAGTGCGCACGTTCACGCTCAAACCGTTCCTGCAACCCGCCAACGGCAAAGGCGCGTTTCAGGGCTGTGTCTCGTGCCACACGGAAATCAAGCTCCAGAATCACGGCAGCACCGACGAGTGCGCGCAGTGCCACATCGTCGAAGCGGGCTCGCTGACCAAGAACGGTGCGATGAAGTCGAATCGGCCGCAGGAGCGCGTTGCGCGCGTCGACGCGGCGAGCTTCACGTTCGAATTGCAGAGCCACAAGTTCATCTCCAAGGGCCAGAGCGATGACGCTCCCCAAAGTTGCGCGGAGTGCCACAAGGCGAAACTCGAACTGCAGCCCTCGCGCATCAAGGACCGGGTCTTCAACCACGCGACGCACTTGCCCAAGGACATCGCCGCGCAGTCGGCCTCGGCCAAGACCGCCGCCTGCGAGAAGTGCCACAGCGAGGTCGCAAATTCCGGCACGCTCAAGGATATTGCGCAGATATTCGCCGCCGAGAGCTGCGTCGAATGCCACGGCAAGGCGGGCGCGATTCCGACGCTCGGAAAGGATACGCGCAATCAGCTATTGCGCTTCGATCACAAGAAACATGTCGGCAAGCAGTCCGTCGACGGCCGCACGGTCTCGTGCGCCGATTGCCATTTGAGCGAGGGGCCGGACCAGGCGGCCAAGATCGTGCTCGCAGAAAAAGTCGCCGAGTGCACGTTGTGCCACGCTCACTCCGACAAGGCGGACCCGCGCACCAATCGCTTCACGAAGGCGGCGGTGCAGTCCTGCACGTTGTGCCATGTCGCCGGAGTCCCGGCCAAGGGCGAAGCCGTACCGGTGGGCCGCGCCAGGCTGCTGGTCAAGGGAAACGGCTCCCAGGAACACACGGGCGAAAGTCAGTGCACGCAGTGCCACATCATTCGCAAGGAAGCCTTCGACGACAATTCGCGCGTCAAGCTGAACGTGAATCCGATCGAAGTTTTCTGGCAAACCAAGCACGACTTCGAGTCACCGCACGAGGCGCGCCTCAATCTGAACAAAGAGCTGGCGAAGGCCTCGCCGCAGCAGAAGGAGATGACGAAGTACTTTTACGACGATGTCGCGTGCACCGACTGCCATTGGGCCTTGATCGATCGGGCCTATGCGCAGAGAACCGTGTGGGAAGGCGCAGGGAAAGCCAGCCGATTGGAGCGAGTAAGGACGCTGCTCTCCGATCCCCGCTGGGATCGCAAGTACCGTCAGGAGCAGGGCACCCAACTCGACGGCTTTCCTGGCCTGGTGCTGCCCAACGCGAAGTAAGTTGCTGCTTTCGCTCAGCGCTTCGCTTCGGGCAGTGACCAGTGGAACCAGCCGCGGTTGAACGCGTGGCAATCGACGCACAGCGAGCCGCGCGCGCCGGGAATCGACAGGTCGCCGACCACGTTCGAGTTCTTCATGTTCTCGATGTCGTGACACTTGGCGCAGCCTGCGATCGCCGGTGAGCCGTCCTGGGCCATGAAGCTGATGTGGCCGGCCTCGGGCCTGCCGCCGAAATGGTTGAAATTCAGCGCCGCCGGCCAGTCGTTGCGGAAGGGACGTTTGCCCTGGAAAAGGATCGCGCTGCCGGAGCCCGCGGCGGCGCCTTGCGGATGGCAGAACGTGCACGCGCCGCCGGCGATGCGCTGGTGATCGCTGTGGCACTTGGTGCAGTTCACGACGCCATCGAGTAGCTGCGGCACGGCGCGCGGATCGCCGTCGTCGGCGCCCTTGAACGCGTGACAGGCGAAGCAGCCGCCTTCGATTTTGGCGTGGGTCTTGTGCGGGAAATCGGTGCGCGTTTCTGTCTTCCGCTCGACGACATGCTCGCTCACGGCGGCTTGATTCGCCGCTCGGCTGGGATCGTCGTGACAAGTCTTGCAGGCCTCACCCAGGTCCAATTTTTGCGCTCCGGCGAGCGTGGTCGAATCCCACTGCGCGGCGTGACAGCTCAAACAGCTTGCCTGACTCAGGCTCGCCTGCGCGGATTTCGACGTGGGCCAGAGCGTCTCCACGTGGCTGCCGTGCAAGAAATTCGCCGCGGGCACGACCAGTCCGCCCTCCAGCGTCTTGGGATCGCCATGGCACTGTGCGCACAGAGCCTTGTCGGCCGAAGCTTGCACGTGCTGGCCGTGGGCAATGCGCCGAATGCCGAAGCTGCGCTGCGCGATCTCGCGCTCGGCCGTCTTCAACTCAGGCTTCGGCTGATGCTGATCGCCTTCCGCGTGACATTGCAGGCACTGCTCGCCGCGGCCATGCCAGCTCATCGTCTGCATCAGCTGCTTGCCATCCACCGGCTTGCTCGCCAGCTGATTGCGCAGTGCTTTCAAGGCGCCGGCGTCGATGCCCGGCAGCGAACTTGGACTGTCCATGCCCTGCACGTGGCAGGCGGCGCAAACGCCGAAGCCGACGCTCTTGAAGTCCGCTCCGCCGGCTGACCCCGCAGGCGCCGGGCTCTGCACGTGACACACGCCGCAGTCGATCGAGCGATTCAAATGCGTCTTGTGGGCGAATTCGTCGAAGCCGTATTCGTGCCGATCGCTAGGCGCCTGGACGCTCGCGTCGACGAGCAGACTCGAGAGTACGCCGATGCGTGCCTTGACTTCAGCCCTCAGGGCGTCATCCGTGCCCGTGCCGAAGCCCGCAGTGTGGCAATCCATGCAAACACCAAGGCCCCAGGTCGTCGATGACTTGCCCTCATCGAGTCGCATGCGCGCCGCGTCCGTCGAAGCCTGCTTGCTCAGGCCGTTGTGCTGCACGTCGTGGCACATGCGGCAACCCGTGCTCGGTTGAGCGACGGCCGAGCTCAGCTTCGAGTCGTGCTCGGGCGAACCGTTGTAGAACGGGTGCCGGGTGGACATTTCCGCGTGGCAGGCCGCGCAGCTTTTGACATCGCCGGGGGTCTTCGAGGCGTGACAGACCTTGCAGCTCTCGTGCGCGACCTTTTCCAGTGAAAGTGTCAGACGGTCCTTGTTAGGCGACCCGCCTGAGTCCACGTTCGGCAACTCGGCCGCGAACAACAGGCCGTGCGATCCGTCGAGTGCGCCCGGTTGCAGCATGCGCTCGCCGCCCCTGGTCGCAAAAATCCAGGTCACGCCGACGATCGCCAGCAGTCCGGCGAGCCAGACCATGCCGCGCACGGCCGCGACTTTGCCAAAGCGGACTTCGCTGCGCACCCACTCGTCCGCGTCGGTGTGGAATTCGCCCGGCTTGGGCTTCTTGTAGTGGAAGCTCGATTCTTCGATCAGCACTTCGAGCGCCGCGCGCCCGTCGTCCTCTTGCTTCAATTCGAAGGCGAGACGCGTCACGCCGATGACGACCTGATCGCCGTTCGCAAGTTCGACGGCGCTGCTGACGGCCACGCCATTGTGCCAGGTGCCGGTCACGCTGCCGCGGTCCTCGACGACGAACGCCGAGCCTGTGAAACGCAGCGTGCAATGCTGTTCGGCGACGACCGGATCGTTCAACTGCAGCGCGCAGGTCGAACGCGTCCCGATCTCGATCCCCGCTACGCTCCACTCCCCGCGCGGCTTGCGGCCGGGCATCGAGAAGGCGCGAAAAACAGCGCTCGCGCCGGCCTTTTGATCAGCCACGCGCACCTCCACCCACGGCGTCGGCGATCGAGCCGTCGACGACCTTGGAGTGAATCTGATCGACGTCGTAGCGGATGCTGGTCGGATCGCGGCGCGCGATCGCGCTGGTCGGACAGTTGTAGACGCAGCCTTCGAAGGGCAGGCCGGCGCACAAATCGCACTTGATCGACTTGCCCTGCACCTTTTCGCCGCGCGCGCTCAGCACAGGATCCTGCTTCGGGGCGTCCGCCAAGGGTGCGACTTGCGCCGCATCGGGCGCCTTGCGC